>NZ_WBSL01000016.1 GCF_009377345.1 Deinococcus terrestris
GAAATCTACTCGCGGCTGGCGCTGGGCGAGGCCCAGCGCGAGTACGACCGGGTGATCGGGCGCTTCCCGGTGTAGCTCGGGAAAGCCTTCACTTTGCGCTTGGTAGCAGCTTCCTTAAACCACCCCCAGGTTCACCAGCACATCGTTGGTGGTGAAAATCCAACTGGCCCGCATGTGTGCCTCCTGGCTCCGGGCACGTTGCAGCACCAACAGCGCGGCGACGTTCCCTGCCAGGGCAATCAGGGAAATCCCGATCATCAGGCCGAAGCTCGGCTCCTCCCCCGTCCCCAGGACACGGCGCACGACCTCCAGTGCCCCGAAGGCCGCCAGCGCCAATTGGAAGTACCCGCTCACCCGCGCGACCCGCTTCTTGTAAATGGCCGCCCTGCCCACCGCGAACAGGCTCAGCCCGTAGACCAAGGTATCGGCCAGCATGTCCAGGCTGTCGGCCACCAGGCCCATCGAGCGAGCAATCAGGCCCGTGGTGAGTTCGAGGATGAACAGCCCAGCGTTGATGAAAAGCACGATCCAGAGCAGGCGGCGCTGCTGATCGTCGCTCGCATCCACCACCTCGTTCTCGTCCACCTCAGCGCGTTCAACCAAGGACGCTCCCAGCTTCAACTCGCCCATCAAGCGTTCAATGGTCGGGGCATTGCCGCTGTGGGTGACCATGACCGTGCGGGCGGGGAGGTCAAAGGCAAGGTGGGCGATGTCGGGTTGGCCCTCCAGCTGCATGCGGACGAGCTGCTCTTCGGCGGAACAGTCCATCTGGGGCACCTTGAAGGTCAGGCGCTCCATCACGAGAGGCTCCCTTCCACCTGCGGCGTGTCCGTCTCGGCGTAGCGGGTGCAGGCGTAGACGCCGCGCGCCACCTCGGCCACCAGAGCGTCCGCGAGGCCCAGGAGGGTAGTGATCCGCCCGTCGCTGAGCCGGTAATGGACATAGCGGCCCTGTTGCGCCGATGAGACCAGGCCGCACTCGCGCAGACAGGACAGGTGATTGGAGACGTTGGGTTGTTGCAGGCCGACGTGGGCCGCAAGGTCCCCGACAGTGCGGGGGCCGTCACGCAAGGCTTCGAGGATGGCGAGGCGGGAAGGGTCGGCCAGGCCACGGAACAGCTTGGCCCGCAGGGCGAGCAGTTCGGGGGATACAGCGAGAGTCATCGGAACGCATCATTACATCATGATGTAATGATACAAGTGAGGGCCGCCTCTTTTCCTGCGCTTTCCGCTTCTGACTGCTCAAGTTCCGTCTTCGCCTCAGGCGATGGCACTTTGGGTATGGCAGGTAGATTTCTACGCTGCCGCTCCCCTATCAGGGGCTACGACAAGATTGACGAATCCTACTACGCTAAGGAAAAAAGAGCGGCCTGGCCGCTCTTTTTCTATTACTGCCGTCCCCCCAGCGCCCGGACGTAGCTCTCGCCCATACCCCGCGCGCTGGTCTGGGCGTAAATCTGGGTGGTGGCGATGCGCTTGTGCCGCAGGAACTTCTGCACCTGATCCAGCGGCATCCCCGCATCCAGCAGAATCGTCGCCACGCTGGCGCGCAGGCGATGCGGCGTCACCGTCTTCTCGATCCCCGCCCGACGCGTCGTGTCCTTGACGATGAGCTGGATGGCCCGCGCCGTGTACTGATCGTGCCGGTTGCTCTCGAACAGATACCCCGTCCGGCGCCCCGCAAGGTGGGTCCGTAACTCCTGAGCCAGGGTGGGCAGGATCGGCACATACCCGTCGCTGCCCCCTTTCGCGTGGGCGATGTACACCTGGGGCGGGTTCAAGGCCAAGTGCAAATCCGTCACTCGGATGTTGACGAACTCGGACACGCGGGCGCCCGTGTAGAACAGCGTCTTGACCATCAGCCCATAGCTGCTGGTCCGGCGGTAAGCGGCTTCGATGAGCCGCTCGATCTCCTCACGGTCGAGGCGATCCACCGTTCGCCTGCGTTCCTTAGGGGCGGCGAGCCTCAAGGCTCGCCTGGCGTCCTCGACGACATGCTTGGTCTGGTCGTACGTCAGGTGGTGCTTGCGCCACAGCTTCACAGTCTCTCGCACGACCTCGCGCAAGGAGTTCGCCTCCCCTGTTTGACCGCGAAGTTCAGCCGCTTCTCCCCCTGCTTTTGCTCGTGGCATCCCCTAGCGTAAGGCCAATTTTTTCGGGGTATCGTTCTTCGGCGAACTTCCCGGATGTGATTCGGGTGCCTGACCAAGGGGTTCACGTGCTTGCGGGGAGAACGCGCAAGGCGTCGTACGCGACGAAGGGTGCCGCTCGAAAGGAGAACGACCCCATACGTTCAGCGGTATTGCCGCAACCTGGCCGACTTGGCGTACCGGGTCACCATGTCCGCCCAAGGATTAGTCAGGATCAAGGCATGGCGGACCTCCCTGACATGCCCATCGGTCAACTCGCCACCATCACCGGCGAGGGCGTCAAGGCGCTGCGCTACTGGACGGACTTCGGCCTGCTAACGGCGGAGCGCCGCCCCAGCGGCTACCGGCACTACCCACCTGAGGCTGTCGAGCAGGTCCGCTTCATCCGCTCCGCGCAGGCCGCCGGGTTCACCCTCGACGAGATCCGCCGCACTCTCGCGGCCCGTCAGGACGGCCGGAAACCCTGTGAGCACGTCAAGGCCGACCTCGACGCGCACCTGAAGACCGTTCGGGCGCAGATCGCGCACCTCCAGACCCTCGAAGCGCAGTTGCAGGCCAAGGTAATGTGGGCGGAGGAACACCCCGACCCGACTTGCGATTCTGTGGGCTGCATCTACCTGGAGGACACGCCCAGGGCTTGACTCTCCCCCCAGCGGGAGACTCTAGCGTCCGGGCATGACCACTCCTGATTGCTGCGCTCCGACCACGCCGGTCGCGGTGACCACCTGTCCCGTCTGTGGCACCACGGGCAGGACGGTTCAACTCGTCACCCTCAAGGCCCTGCTGACCCCAGCCGCGCTCGCCACCCTCGATCCCGGGGAGGCGCACCGCTTCTGCGCTGACGCCGCCTGCGACGTGGTGTACTTCAGCGCCTCCCGGACCTACCGGCAGGCGGAGGTGAAGGTGCCGGTCTTCCAGAAGGACGGGCGCGGCAGCACGCCCGCCTGTTACTGCTTCGGCCACACCCGCGCCGACCTGGAACAGGCCACCCGGGAGGGAGGGGCCGGGGCCATCCCCCAGGCCATCCAGACCCATATCCGGGCCGGGCGCTGCGGGTGCGAGGTCAACAACCCCCAGGGAAGCTGCTGCCTGGGGAACGTGAACCGCACCCTGGCCGCCCTCCAGACTCCCGCTGAGACAGGGCGTGCCGGATGCTGCTGAGGAAGCCGGTGGGCAACTTACGCGCGTACCTGCTGCTCGGCAGCGCCTTGCTGCTGTGTCCCTGTCATCTGCCTGTCCTCCTTGCCCTGGTGGCCGGTGGCCTGGGCGGCAATGTCCTTGCGGGGTTCCTGGGCCGGAACATGCCGCTCGTTCTGGCCCTCGCCACCGGGTACTCCGTGTTCGCCCTGTGGGTCGGCCAGCGCCTCAGGAGGCGCCAGGCCAGCGCTGCTACTCCCGGGGCTGGGAGGCACGAGAACTGCTGCTAGTACAGCGTTTTTGAATTTGTCATAGTGAGGTATGAGCCGTCCTCTTCGCTATCCAGTGACTTTGAGTGCTGAGCAAGAACAGACTCTGCACGGCATGACCATGAAGGGCAGTGGCAAGGCGCGGGTCATGACCCGCGCCCGGATTCTGCTGCTGGCCCATCGACAGGTCACGGACTCGGCCATCAAGGACGCCCTCGGTATCAGCGTCCAGATGGTGCAAGCGACCCGAAAACGCTTTGCCCTGGGGGGACTGGACGCGGCGCTGTTCGATGCGCCGCATACGGGGCGACCCGCGAAGTTCGACGGCAAAGACCGGGCGGCCATCACCGCGCTGGCGTGCAGTGAGGCGCCCGAAGGTCACGCACAATGGAGTATTCGCTTGCTGGCAGAGAAGGCTGTAGAGCTGAACTTGGTCGACCACATCGCTCCGTCGACGGTGTTCTACATTCTGAAAAAAACGCGGTCCAGCCGCACCGCAAAAGGCAGTGGTGCATCGCGCACCTGACGGCGAATTTCCTCTGCGAGATGGAACGCGTTCTGGACGTGTACTCTCGGCCCTACGACGACCGTTTTCCCGTGTTGTGCTTCGATGAGCAACCCTGCTTCCTGATCGGTGACGTCATGGCCCCGGTTCCATCGGAACCGGGGCGAGTCGCCAAACAAGACTACGAATACCAGCGCTTTGGGAGCGCGGCTGTGTTGCTGGCCGTCGAGCCGAAAACAGGCCGACGGTTTGTCCAGGTCTGTGCCCGACGGACCGCCGAGGAGTACACCGCCTTCATGCAGAACCTGGAACGGGCCTATCCAGCAGCCGTCCAGATCACCCTGGTTCAGGACCACCTCAATACGCATCACGGCGGCAGTTTCTACAAGTTCATGTCGCCACAGGCGGCCCACCGGTTGGTGGGCCGCTTCGAGTGGGTCTACACGCCCAAACATGCCTCGTGGCTGAACATGGCAGAACTGGAATTCAGTGCCCTTCAGCGGCAGTGCTTGAACCGGCGTATTCCAGTGCTGGAACGGCTTCGGTCGGAAGTCGAGGCTTGGGTGGCAGCGCGTTCACGCGCGGGCGTCACCCTCAACTGGCAGTTCTCCACCCAGGTCGCCCGCCGGACGCTAGGACGGCACTACGAAGCCATTCGTATTAAATGAACGCTGTACTAGGCGCCCGCTCCTCATCGTGACAGCACCTGTGGCATGGGTTCTTCCCCCCTGAGCACCAAAGCTCGCTGGACACGGGCCACAGCCGCTCTCTTCCCCCTTCCCAGGAGGTCAACATGCCCGACCAGACGAACGACCGCACGCAGCCCGACGTGAGCAAGGTCGAGGACACCCGTGACCAGGCGACGTTCGAGTCCATCGCCCGCCCCAGCGATCCTGCCAGTGACGCCTTGCAGGAGATCCAAGGGACGGCCCCGAGTACGGGAATAGGCACGCACTACGACGCCCTCGTGCTGGGCGGCGGGATGGCTGGCGTGCCCCTCGCGCACCGCCTCGCGTACAAGGGCTTCAAGACGGCCTTGATCGAACGGGCGGAACTCGGCGGGACCTGCCTGAACCGGGGCTGCATTCCCACCAAGACGATGATCGCCAGCGCCCGGGTCGCGCACCAGGCTTACCTGAGCGAGCAGTGGGGCGTGGAAACCGGCGAGGTGCGTGTGCATCTCGGAAGGGTGGTAGACCGCAAGGACGAACTGGTCCGCAGCATCCGTGCGGGGTCCGAGCGGAACGTCGCGCAAAACCCCAACCTCACGCTGCTCCGCGGGGACGCGCGGTTCGTCGGAGCACGGCGGCTCGTCGTCAATGGGGAGGAAATCAGTGCGGAGCGGGTCTTCATCGCGGTTGGGACGCGCAATCGGGTGCCCCAGATAGAGGGACTGGCAGGCGTGCCCTTCCTCGACTCCACCACGGCGATGGAACTCCGCGAGGTTCCCCCGCACCTGGTCATCGTGGGCGGCGGGTACATCGGGGTGGAGTTCGCACAGATGTACCGCCGCTTCGGCAGCCGGGTGACGGTGCTGCAAAGCGCGCCGCATCTGCTGCCGAGTGAGGACGAGGACATCACGACGGCGCTGAGGGAGGCGCTGGAGGCTGAGGGCATCGAGGTCGTCGTGAGGGCGCGTGCGCGGCGCGTGGAGGGCGGCGAGGGGCAGGTGCGGGTCACGGCCAGCGTGGACGGCGAGGACCGCACCTACTCTGGAACCCACCTGATGATTGCGGCGGGGCGCATGCCGAACACGGATGAGTTGGGTCTGGAGCATACCGACGTGGGCCTCGACGGGCACGGCTTCATCAGGATCAACGACCGACTGGAGACGACCGCGCCCGGTGTCTGGGCCTTGGGGGACGTGCGCGGCGGGCCGATGTTCACGCACACGGCGCGGGATGACGCGCGGATCATCTACCAGAACGTCGTCAAGGGGCAGGACCTCAGCATCAGGGACCGGGTGGTGCCGTGGGGGGTGTTCACGGACCCGCAACTCGGCCGGGTGGGGCTCTCCGAACGCGAGGCGCGGGTGGCGGGGTTCAAGCTGAAGATCGGGACGTACGAGGCGCGCAAGGTCGCCAAGGCGCGTGCGAATGGGGAGACGTGGGGGCTCATCAAGGTGGTGGCGGACGCGAGCACCGACCGCATCCTGGGAGCGGCGGTGCTGATGGCCGAGGGAGCGGAACTGGTGCACGAGTTCGTGACGGCGATGCAGCTCGGCGCCCGGTATACAGACTTGCAGGACATGATCCACATCCACCCGACCCTGGCGGAAGGCCTGAACAACGCGCTGGGCGGCGTGCATTACGAGGAAGGGCTGGAGTGAAGTCGGCGACGGGCCGGAGCGGAGGCCGGTGGGTTGAGGGTGACCTGTGGCACGACGAATGGGCGCATAGCCCGTGAATCTGGCGCTGGCTTTCACGCCGCTGGGCGTGGGCTGGCTGTACACCCTCTGTGCCGAAGACGGGTGATCGCTGACCAACCTTGCTGAGCGTCTGGGCAGTTCAGGGGACGGCCGCACGAGGAGCGCCGGGGCCCTTGACCGCTGAAGAGGCGACCGTGCTGAGCGGCACTGCAAAGGAGTGAAACGTTTTGGTCCGTTCCTCAGAATCCCTGCTGACCCAGGCCCAGCGCGAGCAGTTCACGCGCTTTCCCCCGCTTGACGAACACCTGCTCTCCCGGTACTACCTGCTCGGTGAGGACGACTTGCGCCTGGTGCGGGAACGGCGGCGGGACTTCAACAGGCTCGGTTTCGCCGTGCAACTCACGGTGCTGCGCCATCTCGGCCGCCCCCTGCGTTCTGGCGAGACTCCGCCGGAAGAGGCCCTGGCTTATCTCGCCGAGCAACTGCGGGTGGACGCTGGGTGTTACGGGCAGTACGCCACCCGCGACCCGACCCGGCACGAACACTTCGCGTCGCTGTGCCAGAGCCTCGGGTACGCGGAGCTGTCACGCCGTCTGAATGACGAGTTGCGGGAGTGGCTGATGCCGCTGGCCGTCGTCACCAACCAGCCCTTTCCTCTGATGAGCGCCCTGATGGACGAGTTGCGACGGAGGAAGGTGCTGGTGCCGCGCTTCAGCGTCCTCGAACGCCTCGTCCACGCGGCGCGCGTCCGGGCTGACCAGCACACCTATGGTCTGCTCAATCTACCGCTGAAGGGCGAGTTGCCCGAGAAGATGGACGCCCTGCTGTCGCCGCAGGACGACGAGCCCATCTCTCGGTTTGCCTGGCTGGGTCGGCCGGTCGGCGCCCCCAAAGCCAAGCATGTCCTCGCCCTGCTTGACCGGCTGGCCTTCGTGCGTACCTTCCCGGTGCAGAGCAACCTGCGCGCCTTCCTGCCGCAAAGCCGCCTGGAGCATCTGGCTGAGGAGGCGAGGCGCCTGAGCGCCTCGCACCTGGGAGATTTCGAGCCGGGGCGGCGGCGGGCGACCCTGATGGCCTACCTTTTTGACCTTTCCGAGACCCTGACCGACGCCGTGCTCGACATGCACGACCGGGTGATGGTGGGGCTACTCAGAGACGGCGAGCGGGAAGCGGCGGAAGTGTTCAGAGAGCAAGGGCCACCACTCGTCAAGCAGTTGGGCACGTTCAAGTCGGTGTGTGCGGCGGTCATCGCTGCGCGTGAGCAGGGCGCTGACCCCTACCAGGCCATCGAGGCGGTCGTGAACTGGCAGCAGCTCGTCGAGACGGTGCGGGAGCGGGAGGTGGTGCGCGCCGAACAGCTCGACCCCCTGCACTGCGCCCTCAAGGGGTACGCCAAGGTTCGGTCCTATGCGCCACGAATGCTCGCGTCCTTCTCCTTCCAGGCTGAGGGGACGGCCGCGCCTCTGGTCGAGGCGCTGGGACTCCTGCGCGAGATGTACGCCGCGAACAAGCGGACGCTGCCGGAACACGTCCCCATCGGGTTCGTGCGACAGAAGTGGGCGGGGCAGGTGTTCCGGGATGGTGAGATCGACCGCCGGGCCTACGAGTTGTGTGTACTGGACGAGTTGCGGCTCGCGTTGCGAGCCGGGGATGTGTGGGTCACCGGGAGCCGCAAGTACAAGGACCTCGACGCTTACCTCTTGCCGCAGGGCGTGTGGCAGCGCCAACTCCCCGAGCTATCGCTGTCCCTACCCGAGACCTTTGAGGCATTCTGGAGGGAGATCGAGCCCAAGCTGCAAGGACAGCTCCTTGAAGTCGAGGGCTTGCTGGTCCAGGGGGCGTTGTCGTCCGTCACGGTCCGGGGCCGCAAGCTGAAGGTCGGGAAGGCGCTGAAGGCCGTCCCCGATGAGGTGGAACCCCTGGAACGCTGGTTGAGCGCGCGGGTCCCGCGCGTGAAGATCACCGACCTGCTGCTGGAGGTCAACGCCTGGACCCGCTTCACGGGCGCCTTCCTGAACCTGCACAGTGGCAAGGGCGCGGAGCGGCACGACCACCTGTTGACGGCCATCCTGGCCGATGGGCTCAACCTGGGCTTGACCAAGATGGCCGAGGCCTCGCCCGATCCGGGCGTAACCACCCGGCGCCTGATGTACCTCGCGGACTGGTTCCTCCGCCCCGACTCCTATGCTGCCGGGCTCGCCGAACTCGTGAACTTCCAGTCGAAGTTGCCCCTGGCGGCCCTGTGGGGTGACGGCACGACCAGCAGTTCCGACGGGCAGCGGTTCCCCACAGGAGGACGTGGAAAGACCTTCGGGCACCTGAACGCGAAGTACGGCCGGGAACCGGGCGTGCTGTTCTACACCCACGTGAGTGACCAATACGCCCCCTTCCACACCAAGGTCATCACCGCCAACGTCCGGGACGCCTTGCATGTGTTGGATGGGCTGCTGTACCACCTGTCGGACCTGAAAATCAAAGAGCACTACACCGATACCGCTGGGTACACCGAGCAGGTCTTCGCGCTGTGCCACCTGCTGGGGTTCCGCTTCGCCCCCAGGATTCGGGACCTGGGCGAGACGCGGCTGTACACGCCGGAGGTCGGCTCTGCTTATGGACTGCTAGAGCCGCTGGTGGCCCAGCGGCTCAACCTGCGGCTGATCCGCGAGCACTGGGATGAATTGCGGCGGCTCACGGTGTCCGTTAAGGCCGGGACAGTCACCGCCTCTCTGATCCTGTCCAAGCTGGCCTCGTACCCCCGCCAGAACGGGCTCGCACTGGCTTTGCGTGAACTCGGCAGGGTGCAACGCACCCTGTTCACCCTGGAGTGGCTGCGCGACCCTGACCTCAGGCGGCGTGTGCTGGTCGGCCTGAATAAAGGCGAAGCCCTGCACGCCCTGAAACGGGCGGTGGCCTTTCACCGGAGTGGGGAGATTCGGGATCGGTCCTTCGAGGCCCAGAGCAATCGCGCCAGCGGCCTGAACCTCGTCACGACCGCCATCGCCGTATGGAACACGGTGTACTTGGGGCGTGCGGTAGAGAGCCTGCGCGCCGAGGGCGTAGATGTACCCGATGAACTGTTGGCTCACGTGTCACCGCTGTCGTGGGAACACATCGGGCTGACCGGCGACTATGTGTGGCGCCCCGAGGGGGTCCCTGCTGAAGGGGCGTATCGGGCACTGTGCGAGTAAAAAGTGCGTCCCATACGCACTTTTTTTCTTAGCGTAGTAGGATTCGCCAATCTTGTCGTAGCCCCTATCAGCGGCTCCTTTTTCCCACAAAAATGCCGCCACGGGCAGAAAGCGGCACTTCCTCACCAACCTGTCTAATCCTTTTGCGACCAGACGCAGCTTCCCTGACGGACCCCCTCGATGTCGAGCGCTCCGGCGTGCAAGGTGATGGTGGCAAGCGACAGGCCGGGCATCCTGCTGTGCGGGTCAGCGGCGGCAGGGTCGCCCGCCTACTCACCGTGCTTTAGCAGCAAGTGAGCGTAAGCGACGGCCCACAGAGCAGCGGCGCGTTCGGCGGGCATGAAGATGAAGAGAGGGACGAGCGTGGGCGTGTGCATGAGCATGGGAAGCCTCCTGCACCTGGCGAGCGCGGGCGGCCTCTCTTGGCCTACTGCCGGAACGCGGTCGGGTGGATGGTGTGGGGACAGGGGAGCGGATGCGCTTGGGCCAGGGGCGCTATGGGAGCGGCGGCAGCCCCAGTTCCTTTAGGAACCCGTTGTGCTGGGCGGTAGCCGCCTGAATTCGCTCCTCAATGGCGCTTAGCGTCTCGTGGACACTGCCCAGGTCAATGTCCTCCTGAGCCTGGTCAGTGCTGACATAGCGGGTGATGTTCAGGTTGTAACCGTTCTGCGCGATCTCATCCAACGGCACCCGGCGCGAGTAGTGCGCCTCCTCACGCCGTTCCCGGTAGGTGTCCAGAATCTTGGTGATGTCCCCGGGGCGCAGCTCGTTCTGGCGCTTTTTCTTGCCGAAGTGCTCACTGGCGTTGATGACCAGCACGTCACCGAACTTCTTGCACTTCTTCAGCACCAGAATCGCCACCGGGATGCCCGTGGAATAGAACAGGTTGGAAGGCAGACCGATGATGGTGTCGATGTAGCCGTCTTCCAGCAGCTTGCGGCGGATGCGCTCCTCGGCCCCGCCCCGGAACAGGACGCCGTGCGGCAGGATGATCGCCATCGTGCCTTCTTGCGAGAGGTAATGAAAGCCGTGCAGCAGGAAGGCAAAATCCGCCGCCGACTTGGGGGCCACGCCGTAGCTCTTGAAGCGGGTGTCTTGCGCCGTCGCTTCGCCCGGCTCCCAGCGCAGGCTGAACGGCGGGTTGGCGACCACCGCGTCGAATTGCGGCTTCCTGGCCGGGTTCTCGTCCTTGAAGATGTCCCAGTCGTTACTCAGGGTGTCGCCGTGGAAGATCTCGAACTCGGTGTCCTTGACGCCGTGCAGCAGCATGTTCATGCGGGCGAGGTTGTAGGTCGTGATGTTCTTTTCCTGGCCGTAAATCTTGCCGATGCTGCCGCCGTGCGCCTCCACCGTGCGCCGCACGTTGAGCAGCAGCGAGCCGGAGCCGCTGGTCATGTCCAGCACGCTCCCCAGCCGCTTCTTGTAGCCCAGCGCCGGGTCCTGGCTGTCGAGCGCCACGATGCCCGAGAGCACGCTGGACACCTGCTGAGGCGTGTAGAACTCGCCCGCCTTCTTGCCCGACCCCGCCGCGAACTGCCCGATCAGGTACTCGTAGGCGTCGCCCAGCAGGTCGGAATCGGTGGAGAACCCGCTGAGGCCCTCGGCGATCTTGCCCACGATGGTCGTCAGCTTCTTGTTGCGCTCGGCCTGGTTCTTGCCCAGCTTCTCGGAGTCCAAGTTGATCTCGGAGAACAGCCCGGCGAAGTTGTTGCCGAAGGATTCCTCCTCGATGTACTTGAAGCCTTTGCGGAGGGTAGTCAGCAGCTCGGGGCTCTGCTGGCGGGCCAACTCGGCAATGTGGCTCCAGAGCGACTCGGGCCGGATCACGTAATGCACCCGCCGCCGCATCAGGTCCTCGAACTCCTCTATGTCGTCCGGGTTGGCGTCGTAGAAGGCTTGCAGGGCATTGCCGCCCGGTTCCACCGTGGGCCAGTCCCCGCCCAGCTCGCGCCGCGCCGCCGCCTCGTAGTTGTCGGACAGGTAGCGCAGGAACAAGAAGGCCAGCATGTAGTCGCGGAAGTCGTCGGCGTTCATGGCCCCGCGCAACTGGTCAGCAATGCCCCAGAGCGTCTTGCCGAGGTTGTTCATCTGTTGGTCGGTCATTCGGCGGCCTCCTGGGTCGTGTGGTTGTCGGCAGAAGCGGCGGGAAAGAGGCCCTGCATCAGCCCCCGCTTGAACGCTTGCAGCGCCGCGATGTGGTCGCCCTGCGCGGCGATGAGGTCATCGAGGGACGACAGCGCGGCAGCAATGCGGGTTTGTTCGGGGAGAGAGGGGAACAGGAAGGCAATACGCTTCAAGATTTCCGTATTTAGAGAAGCCATTGTCTGCCCAACAGCAGCATTCCTGATTTTCGATTTACTCGACTCGATCTTGAGGAGCTGATTGAGAAATTCTGATGTGTATTCTCTTTCGTTGATAATTCTAAGCCTCAAAAGCCTGCCAGAGAAAAGCCAACCGTCATTCTTAGGCCGGGCAATTGAACATCTATCAACAGAACCAACGCGACTAAATACTATATCCCCGGTTATAATTTTGTAACTAGAGAGTCTTTTCTTATCAGCATCAGAAACTTTGGGCGCATTGTCACCTAAGAGCCCAAACTCTCCCAAATGCTCAACCGTTACAATAGGTGTTCCCTCAGTTACATAGTCCTCTTGATGCAAAACAGAGCCGAATGGTCCTGTCCTAATATCGCTGATCTCCCCCAGCTTCTTCTCTTCCCACTCCCCCGCCCCCTCGAACTCGGGGAAGCGCAGGCGGGGCACCCGCCCGCCCTCGGCGGGGAACAGGCCCGCCATCAGTCCCCGCTTGTGCTCGCGCAGGGCGGCCTGCTTGCTCTGGTGGGCCGCGATGATGGCATCCAGGGAGGAAAGGGCGGCGGCGATGCGGGTCTGCTCGGAAAGGGTTGGGGGGAGGGGAATATGTAAGTCCCTCAATATCCCCAAGTTAAGCCCACCTCTACCGCCCTCACCCGTGGACAAGGAACGCAACTCTTCATATTTAGAATCCAAAAAGGAATACAGAAACTCATAATTTAGTTTCTCAAGTGGCATGATTGCCGCGATGGATTGATTCGTACAAAGCTCAATTGCATTGGTTGCCACAGTTCCGCGTGTTTTGCCTTGTCCAGCTAATGCAACGAGTACAGAATTTATAGGCAACATCTTAGTACTGGCCGATTTATAACCCAATTCCGTTATCCTGCCTTGAACATCTCGGACACGTTTCTTATGAATGTCTCCTGAAGACATCCACGGTATATCGCCACCCCAGTACTCCTTCTTTGAGGTTGATGGAGTCGCTCCAGCAAGCAGGTTCGCTAACTCCCCCAGCTTCTTCTCTTCCCACTTCCCAACAAACCCCGGAAACCTCAGCCGGGGCGCGGGCACTTGCTTGGTTGTTTTCGTCATTTTTCCTTCCAGAGATTCAAGACATTCACTTGCATGGGGGCAAAGTCGCTTTCATTGCGCGTCACCACGGTCAGGCCGTGGGCTGCCGCTGTCGCCGCGATGAGGGAATCCATGCTGGCCGGGGTGTTCCCGGCGGTGCGGGCGGCCTGGTAGCGCCAGGCCCACTCGTCCATGACGGCGGGCGTGAGATCGAGCACCCGCCCCTCGAAGAGCCTCAGGAAGGTGTGGTCATACCAGTGCTGCAACTTGTTGCGCCGCTGCTCGTTGGGGGCGGCCAGAATGCCCCTCTTGAGTTCCCCCAGCGTGATGACGCTCAGGGCCACGTCTTGCAGGGGCGTGGAGGCCAGCCACCGGGCGACGGACGGTTCAGGCTGCGGCTTAGACATTTCGCTGATGACATTGGTGTCCACCAGGAACTTCAAAGCTCGGTGTCCTTTGGAACGTCGCGGGGGCGCTCCGTCACCAGCTCGGCGTCATTGGGCAGGCCCTCGAAGGCCGCGAGCGCGGGCACGAACGGCGGGGCCTCGGTGTCCGGGGGCTGCATCTGAATCACCAGGGTGACGCCGTCGGGGCGGGCGACGCGCTGCGGCTCACCTCCTGCGGCGAGTTGCAGGATTTCTTCCCAGTGCGCCTGCGCTTCGCTGTAGGGCCAGATCGGGCGCGTCATAGAGACTATTTTACTGTTCATACGCTCCCAGTCCGGCAATCTCCCGGCCCTCGGCGCGGCGGCGCAGCAGGGGGGTCAGGTCGCTCATCAGGTATTCTTCCTTACGCTTGCGGGCCTTCCAGCCCAGGCCCAGCGGGGTCAGCAGCTCGCCCAGGGCCACACTGTCGAAAATCAGGCGTTCCAGGGTGGTCGCGGTAAAGGTCTGGAGGGCTTGGGCGTCCAGGCCGTGCGTCTCGGCCACGGCGTGCAGCTCGGCGGCGTGGCGCTCGGCCTTGAACCCCTCGTACCCGTCCCACAGGGCCGCCTCGGTCAGGGCCACCCCGGTGGGCAGGCTCTGGACGTACTCGCGCAGGTTCTCGCGGTCGTCCATGAACTTGGCGTCCGAGCCGATCAGGGCCAGGAGCTTGTCACGGGTCTGGCGCTGCTGCTCGGGGGTTTCCTGGGCGCTGGAGCGGGCCAGCAGGGTCATGATGTAGTCGTAATCGATGATGGCCGAGGCGAACAGCACCAGTTCAAAGTCCAGGGCGTCCACCTCTTCGGGCTCGCCGGGCTTGTCCTGCTGCGCCTTGAGCTTCTGGGCCGTTTCCAGGTAGGCCCCCCGGAAGGCTTGCAGGTCGTCCGGCGGCAGAATCTGGGCGATCTGCCCGCGCTGCCCGTCCGTGAGGTCGGTGTACTGCTCCAGTTGGGTGGCGTAGCGCTGCACGTCCTTGAAGAACTTGATGAACTGCACCCGCTCGGTGTCGCCGCGCAGGTTGTGCACCTGGTCGGGCGTGGGGGGCAGGTCGTGAAGTTCCATGAACCGGGTGACCTTCTCCACCGCCTTTTGGAGCTTCTCGATGACTGCGGGGGCCTCTTCCACCAGCCAGATTTCGCGGCTGCGCTCGGCGTCGCCGCCGCTGGAGAACATGGCGATGGCCTCGTCCACGGCGCCTTGCTGGCCCCGGAAGTCCAGAATATTGCCGTAGGGCTTGGTGGCGTTCAGGACGCGGTTGGTGCGCGACAGTGCCTGAATCAGCCCGTGGTGACGCAGGTTCTTATCCACGTACAGGGTGTTCAGATACTTGGAATCGAAGCCCGTGAGCAGCATGTCCACCACGATTACCAGGTCGAGCTTCTGGGCGTGCGGCACGTCGCGGGCGGGCCACTGCTGGGCCTTGATGCGCCCCTGCACGTCCTGGGCGTAGGCGTCGAACTCGGTGACGCTGTGGTTGGTGCCGTAGCGGGCGTTGTAGTCCGCGATGATGCGTTCCAGCGCCTGCTTCTTCGCCTCGGGGTTGACCTGGTTGTCCTGCCTTTCCTGCGCGAGGTCTTCCCCAATCTGCCTGGCCTCGGCACTGACGTAGGCGGGCGGCGAGAACACGGCGGTGACGTTCAGGGGCCGGAACTCGGGGTCTTCGGCCTGGCGCTCAGCCTGCACCTGCGTGAACAGGTCGTAATAGGCGATGGCGTCGTCAATCGAGGCGGTGGCGAGCAGGGCATTGAAGCGGCGTCCGGCGGTGGCCGCGTCGTGCTTGTGCAGAATCTTGGCGACGACGGCGGGCTTGGGCGGCGGCGCGGCCTTGCCCTGCCCCATCTGACTCTTCCCGGCGTCCTCGCCTTCGGGCTTGTAGTAGTCCACATGGAACTTCAGGACGTTGCCGTCCTCGATGGCGTGGTTGATGGTGTAGGCGTGCAGCTGGCGCTGGAAGATGTCCTCGGTGGTCTGGTAGCTCGCCTCTTTCCCCCTCACCTGCACAGAGCGGGCGTTCTCGTCGAAGATGGGCGTGCCGGTAAAGCCGAACAGCTGCGAGTTGGGGAAAAAGCTCTTGATGGCCTGGTGGTTTTCGCCGAACTGCGAGCGGTGGCACTCGTCGAAGATGAACACGACGCGCTTGTCCCTCAGCGGGTCCAGCTGGCCCTGGTACTCGGCCTTGCCGCCGCCGCTCAGGGCCAGGCCCAGCTTCTGGATGGTCGTCACGATGACCTTGTCGGCCTTGTCCGTAGAGAGCAGGCGGCGCACCAGCTTGCCGGTGTTGGCGTTCTCCTCCACGCTGCCCGGCTGAAAGCGGTTGAACTCCTCGCGGGTCTGGCGGTCGAGGTCCTTGCGGTCCACCACGAAAATGCACTTATCGATGAGGGCATTGTCCTTGAGCAGGGTGGACGCCTTGAACGAGGTCAGGGTCTTGCCGCTGCCGGTGGTGTGCCAGATGTAGCCGTTGCCCGCGCCCTGCTCGATGCTGCCCACGATGGCCTTGACCGCGTAGATCTGGTAGGGCCGCATCATCATCAGCCGCCCTTCGGTTTCCAGCAGCACCATGTAACGGCTGACCGTCTCGGCCAGGGTGCATTTCGCCAGAAAAGCGTCGGCGAAGTGGTTCAGGTCGGTGATCTTCCGGTTGTCCTGGTCGGCCCACTGGTAGAGGGGCAGGTAGCGCTCATCGGCGTTGAAGCTGAAGTGCGCCGGGCGGTTGTTGGCGAAGTAGTGCGTGCTGCCGCCGTTGCTGACCACGAACAGCTGCACGAAGCCCAGCAGGGAATTGCCGTAGCCGTTCCCGGGGTCGTTCTTGTAGTCCACGATCTGCCGCATGGCGACCTGCGGGGACACGTCGCGCTTTTTCAGTTCGATCTGCACGACCGGCACGCCATTGAGCAGCAGCAGCACGTCGTAGCGGTGGTGGCTGCTGTGGGTGTTCATGCGGAGCTGGTTGACCACCTCGAAGGTGTTCTTGCACCAGTCCCGGACATTGACCAGCGTGTAATCCAGCGGGGTGCCGTCGTCGCGGAGCAGGGTGTGCCGCCCGCGCAGGGTCTTGGACGCCTCGAAGGTGTCGGGCGTGGTGACCTGCTCCAGCAGCCGGGCAAACTCGCCGTCGGTCAGGGTGACGCGGTTGAGGTCGTCGAACTTCTGCCGGAAATTGCCTTCCAGCGCGGCGCGGGTCCGGATGTCCGGGCGGTAGCTGTATTTGAGGTCCTGCAACTTGGCGACGAACTGGGTTTCGAGTTCTGCTTCGGTCATGGAGTCTTCCTGGGGAGAGGCAGCGGCACCCGGCCCGCTTGAAGGGGCCGGGGAAGCACGTCAGTGATTGGAGGCAGGTTTGACCGCGACCCGCACGGCCCGGCGGTCCTTGTGCCGGGGCGTGAACACGATGGTCACGTCGTAGTCCAGTGCGTCGGCCTGTTGCGTGATGGTCGAGAGCTGGGGATTGAGGTCCGGGCGTTCGATCTGCGAGAGCCGCCCCTTGCTGAGTCCCCGCCGCGCCAGCACCTCGGGCGTCTCCAGGCCGGATTCCACCCGGACGGCGTGCAGGCCCTCTCCCACCGTCTCGGCGGTCAGGGCCTCTAAATAGGTCGCCCCCACATCTTCGCTCTCGGTCAGCAACCCCTCGGGCAGGTGTTCGGCGGGCGTCACGGTCCCGTCCTCATTCAGCAGGGCGGCCAGGCGGGCAGCGCGGTCTTTGGCACGGTCGGTCATGGCGTCAGAACTCCTTTCTTCACAGCTTCGGCGATATCCACGAGTTCGTCGAGCAGATCTTCGTCGGCCTCCGCTCCCGGCGCCTTGTACTCGGCTCCCGTCAGCAGCGGGCGACCGTCTCGCAGCCACAGGAAGTAGACCCGTGCTCCGCCGCGCTGCCCTCCCCGTGTCGTGGGCTTGAGTTCCCAGGCCCCCGGCAGGTATTTCAGCGGCTTGGCGTAGCGGCTGTGGCGGCCCTCCTCGCGCAAGTCGCGGCACATCCGGATGCACTCGGCCACCGCCTCCCGGTGTCCAGCTCGGTTCATCGCCAGCAGGGTCTCGATGATCCGGGGATGCCTCGCCGCCAGCCTGCGGGGGCGACGGGTATAGACCAGGGCGGGCACGGGTTTAGTTTAACCTAAACCGCCTTGGGAGAGGGCGACATTGCCCACTGCGTTGTTGAGAAGGATGCTCGGCCGCCTGTCCCCACGCCGAAGACCAGTGCTGGAAGGAGGGCTGGTCCCCACCCCGTTCGTCTTGCTTCCGCGTGCCCGTGGGAGGCGGCAGAGGAGCAACGCCGCAAACAGCGCGAGCAACGGGCCGAGGCGCGCCGTCGTGAGGAGGGAGCACGTCCGCGCCCCGGGTGGCTGGCGGAAGAATGACGAGGGACCGGGGCCAGCCGACTCTCTGTAGTCTTGAAGCAGGCCGGAGACAGGAGACCCCATGAAACGGAAACTCAGTGAGTTGATGGAACAGGTCCTCAGCACCCCGGAGACCGCACGGGCCGTGCACGAGGTGGCCATGAGCGACGGCAGGAGAACGGTCACGCTGCCCGGTGGGCGCCGGGTCGTCCTGTTCACCGCGCGGGGAGGCCGAGGGCTCAAGTTCACGCCGGAAGCCCGCCAGCGCCGCATTCGACAGCGTGGGGAGCCCTGAGGCGGCGATGCCAGAGCCCACATCGCTTCCTGTTGTTTCCACCTGGGACCTGTTTCCGGACCTCGAACGACGCCCCCGGTTGCTGCTGGGGATCAACCCGGAACGGCTGTCCCGGGGTGTGGAGCTGTCTCCCTCCCGCACCTGGCATCACCTCCGTCACCAGGCAGGGGGCGTGCATTGTGCCCAGGTGGAACTCCTTGCCACTGAACTCGTCCCCAGGCCGGAACGGGAGACCGGGCTGCTGGAACTCGCCGACCGATTCGGGGACACCAACCTCAGCGGCTGGGGCATCAGCATCGACGATCTGGTGCGGTATCGGGACGCACTGCGGGGCCTTCTCGGTGTGGACTGCGCCCTGAGCTACCGGGACTTCCGCGAGGCGGTCTACCCCATCGATGTCACGCCCGAGCACCTTCGGCACCTGACCGCCGACGAACTGCCGACGCGGCTGGATGACCTGCTGGAGACGGAGGAGCGCTTCACCCTGGCCAGGGGCATGCTCAACCGCTGGCGGCTGTGGGTGATCAGCGAGAACTCGGATTGATCCAGCCCACCTTCAGAACCCAGCAACTTGAGCCAGGATGCCGATCACTTGGCTCACGTCCCCATCACGGTGGGCCTGCCGGGGGGTGCGGTGGTGCAACTCCAGATTGGGCCGGTCCATCCATGCCTGGGCCACATGGACGTCGCCTGCAACAGCGGCCGCCATGCGCTCGATAGCTTCCTCACTCGTGTGACCGTCTGCTGGATCGAAGTACACCGGGAGGCCGTCGTACTCGTACCGCTGGGGGTCCCTAAAGTACTGAACACGGATGGTCGGCGTCCTCGGCTGAGTCTCTGGTTCTGGTTTCAGTTGTGACATGAGGTCCCCTTGGAAGGAGAAGCGTTCAGGTGGTGGAGCTCTTTCGGGCAACGATCACCACACTGAACGCAATCAGGCTGCACAGGAAGATGGCCGCCACGGCCGCCCAGTTGAAGCCCAGCATCAGCAGGCCCTGTCCCAGCCCTGCGAGGACTGCTCCCCACACCGCACGGGTCTGGGCTTCTTTCAGTCCCTCCTCCTGAAGGCTCCGCGCCACGAGCAGAAGGGCCACCACCGTCAGGCTCAGCGACAGAGAAAGCATGGGATTATTGTGTCAGTCACCCGATGGGCGATCGTGAGTCATCACAAGAGACCGTTGGCAAAGTGGCCGGGGCCACCCACAGTCTGCGTAGCCCAGCAGGGGTTTGCTGATGAGCTGAACAGTCGGGTGGCGAACCCCTCTCTTGACATGCGTGCCCACATTGTGGGATGACTGAGGAAGGAGCCGAAACCTTTACAGGTCAAGCTCCGGGGTTTGGCAGCACCCGGGACCATACCGCCGTGCTGACCGCCCACAACCGCGCGGTTGTTGATAGAGGGCCGCTGGGGAACCCAGCGTCTACTCGACGGAGGGGCTGCTGGGAGACCGGCCTGGCCCCTCCGTCTTTGCTCTCGTTCTGGGCGGTTTCCGCAATGTGGAGCGGTTTGACCTTGTTTCGGGTCTTGAACAACCCCTTCTGCAACGCCACCCCTATAGGGTCCAGTCTTCGATCTTCAGGTCCGGCACCCGTGCGAACTCGCAGGTGTTGTTGGTCACGAGGATCAGGCCGTGGGCGACCGCCGTGGCCGCGATCTGAAAGTCCAGGGGACCGATGGGCTGCCCGGCCTTCTCCAGCTCGGCCCGAATGCGCCCGTAGGCGTCCGCGACCTGCGAATCGAAAGGGACCACCACCAGTTGCGAGGCAAAGTCCAGCACGGCGGCGAGGTTGTGCTCGATCCGTGCACTCTTATAGACCCCGTGCAGCAGCTCCGCTTCGGTCACGGCGCTCAGCCCCACTGCACCCGGTCGTAGCCCAGCGAACCGCTCCCGGACGGCGGCCGGTTTGTTCTTGATGATGAAGATGCAGATGGTGGTGTCGAGCAGGTAACGGAGGGTCAAAACGCTTCCTGCTCCTGGGCCTCGCCCTGCTGACGCCCTTCCGGCAGAAAGTCGTCGCCGATCCCCGCCAACGCATCGAAAGCGGAGGCGAGTGTGGCCTCCGTGCGAATGGGTCTGAGGATCAGCAGATCACCGTGGCGGGTGATCTCGACCTCACTGACGTCCAACCGCATCTCGCGGGGGAGGCGGACGGCCTGGGAGTTGCCACTCTGGAACACCTTGGCTGTGGTCATGGGAAACCTCCGTATCTACCTGGAAGTATATACGGTTCCCGCCGTCTCTCTTTATAAAGGTTCTTGAACGTCCATTTGTGGATCTTTATAGTGGGCGAGTCCATGAAAGCCGTCGCCTATTACCGGGTCTCCCGACAGAAACAGGCCGCCTCCGGCCTGGGTCTGGAAGCCCAGCAGGCGAACGTGGCCGCCTTCGCCAAAGCCCGGGGGTATGAAGTGACCGCCACCTTTACCGAGATCGAGACCGGCACCAACAAACGTCAGCGTCCTGAACTCGCCCGCGCTCTCGAACAGGCCCGACGGGAGGGCGCCGAACTCCTGATCGCCAAGCTCGACCGCCTTGCCCGCAATGTCCATTTTGTCTCCGGCCTGATGGAAAGCCGGGTGCGCTTCACCGCCGTGGACATGCCGGAGGTGGACTCGCTGACCGTGCACATCCTGGCGGCGGTCGCCGAGAAGGAAGCCAAGATGATCTCCACCCGGACCAAGGACGCTTTGAAGGCGGCCAGGGCCAGGGGCGTCAAGCTGGGTAATCCACAGAACCTGACGCTGGAAGCGAGGCGGCAGGGCGCTCAGGCTCGGCGCACCCGCGCGGTCGAGAGTTACCGACTGGTGAGTGGGTACGTGCAGGTCCTGCGGGCACAGGGCCTGACGTTGCAACGGATCGCCGACCGATTGAACGCTGAGGGACACCGCACGGTGACTGGCAAGCTCTGGCGGCCCGTTCAGGTGCGGAATGTGCTGCTGCGGGCGCAGAGAGAGGGTGGCGTGCAGTGAAGCCTCTCCGGGGAAGTGCTCACGGCACTGGCTTGAAGCACGCTGCACCTCCAGTCACCTGACTGGTCAGAACGTTGGAGAGCCGGTTCAGTTCGCACGGGTGTAGTGGCCAGGCACCGCGCCGGAGAGCGGGCCGGGCTGCCCGACTACGCCATCGCCCTGATGCATACCGGGCGGCGCATCGAGAAGGTGCAGGAGGAACTGGGGCACACTCGCACCTCCACTCCATTGTTTCTCGTCTCCGCGCCACCTGAGGCCGTTTCACTCAAGCCCTGAATGGGGGTGTCAGTAGATGTGTCCCTTGGGCACGATACTCAACTGGGAGTGACTTCGCTGTTCATCACTCGAAATCCACAGACCTCTTCCCCCTCAAAAGCGAACCCTCCTCAGGAGAACCCCACCATGCCTGTCTCCGTTCCACTCTCACTTCTGGATCTGGCACGCGTCCAGCCCAATGAACCTGCCGCGGAAGGCCTCGCCCGGAGCGTCCGGCTCGCCCGCACCGCCGACCAACTCGGTTACCACCGCCTGTGGTTTGCAGAGCACCACAACATGCGCGCCGTCGCTTCGGCAGCGACAGCCCTGATCATTCAACATGTGGCCGCTCAGACGACGAATCTTCGCGTCGGGGCGGGCGGGGTCATGCTGCCCAATCATTCACCCCTGGTGATCGCAGAGCAGTACGGCACGCTGGAGACCTTGTTCCCTGGCCGCATTGACCTGGGCCTCGGGCGTGCGCCCGGAACAGACATGGACACCATGCGGGCCCTGCGCCGAGATGGGCGCGAGTCGGACCGTTTCCCCTCAGATGTGGTTGAGCTGCACGGCTTCCTGAGCGGTCACACCCACATTCCTGGCGTTCATGCGTACCCAGGGAGGGGAACCAACGTTCCTCTCTTTATCCTCGGATCGTCGCTGTTCGGGGCTCAACTGGCCGCTCAGCTCGGCCTGCCCTACGCCTTTGCTTCGCACTTCGCGCCCCAGGCCCTGAACCAGGCGGCCCGCATCTACCGGGAAACCTTTGAGTCATCTGGCCCGCTGGCTGGCCCAGACGCAAAGCCGCACTTCATGGCTGCCGTCAACGTGATCGCTGCCGACGACGTGGAGACCGCCCGTGAGCAGCGCAGACAGGCCGAAGATGAATGGCTTCAGGGGATTCTGGGGCGCCAGCACACCCTGAGTCAGGAAGAACTTGCGGCCGTGCGCCACATGCCCCAGGCGCGGCAGGTCCTGACGATGCTCGACAGGACGATAGCTGGAACCCAGGCCGACGTGATCTCCGGCCTGGAGGCTCTGGTCGAGGAGGTCCAGGCCGATGAACTCATTCTTGTGAACCTGGCTGTCGGAGAAGAGCACAAGCACCGCACCCTGGAACTTCTCGCACCCAAAGCAGCTTCCTGAAGAGGTGTGGAGATGGAAAGCCCTGTGACCCTGTCCCTGTTTCCGGTGCCAGTCTGATTGCAGATCAAGCAGCAGATTGAGCCGCCCCCAGGTGTGGCGACCCTCAGGTCTCTCCTCCTTGAGTCTTTCGGGGGCAAGACGAAGGGAAACACCCACCTTCCACAAAACGGGCGTGCGAGCGGGTCGTTCGCCCCCAGACTGGTTCGAGTCCTGTCACCCGCACCTTCAGGCACGAGAGAGTCAACAGACTCCCTCTCCCTTTTCTCTCCAGCCCTGCCAGCACCGTCGCTCTGGTGGGAGTTCCTGGCATCTCAGCCCGCTAGGATGCAGCCCTATGGCCGTCACCTTGCGACTCGACCGGGGCACCCTCGTCATGTACGAGGTGCCGGAGGTGGTCTCGCACCTGTTTACCTGGGACGCCCGCAGCCAGTCTTACCGCGCTCCGGGGCAGGTCTACCGAGAGGTCATGGAAACGCTGGGCCAGGCGGGGGTCAAGGTCCGGGACGAGGCGGCGGGCTTCCTCAAACTCGACTTGGGCTACGCCCGCGACATTGAGCCCTACCGTCACCAACAGGGCGCCCTGAACGCCTGGAAGCGGGCAGGGCGCCGGGGTGTGGTGGTCCTGCCAACCGGGGCCGGAAAAACGCTGGTCGCGCAGCTCGCCCTGCGGGATACCCCCCGCAGCGCCCTGATCTGCGTACCCACCCTCGACCTGATGCACCAGTGGTACGCCGGGCTGCTGGCCGCGTTTCCCGACGCCCAGGTGGGCCTGCTGGGCGGCGGCAGCAAGGACGACACGCCCATCCTGGTGAGCACCTACGACTCGGCCGCAATCCACGCCGAGGACCTGGCCGGGCGATATGCCCTCCAGATTTTCGACGAGTGCCATCACCTGCCGTCCCCGTTCATGCGGGTAATCGCAGAGATGGGTCTGGCCCCCTACCGCCTCGGCCTGTCGGCCACCCTGAAGCGCAGCGACGGGCGGGAAGCGGACCTGGGCGGCCTGATCGGCCCGGTCGTGTACTCGGTCGCGCCGGAGGAGCTGGCAGGGGACAGCCTGTCCGAGTACCGCGAAGTCATCATCCGGGTGCGGCTCAGCCTCCTGGAACAGGAGCGTTACGACGAGTGCATCCGACTCCGCACCGACTTCCTGCGGCGCTCCGGCATCCGGCTGGGCAGCCTCGAAGGCTGGCAGAAGTTCGTGATGTCGAGCGGGAGTGCCCAGGGCCGAGCGGCCATGCTCGCGCACCTGGAAGCGAAGTCCCTGGCCTATGGCACCGAGGGCAAGCTGCGCGTGCTGGAGGAGATTTTCGCCAACCACCCGCAGGAGCGGACCCTGATCTTTACGAACGATAACGCGGCGGTCTACCGGATCAGCCATGAGTTTCTGGTCCCGACCATCACGCACCAGACGCCCGTGAAGGAGCGGCACAAGCTGCTGGAGCGCTTCCGGGACGGTACTTACCGCATCCTGGCGACCAGCCGGGTGCTGAACGAGGGCATCGATGTGCCGGAGGCGAGTGTGGCGGTGGTGCTGTCGGGCACGGCCACCGAGCGCGAGTACGTGCAGCGGCTGGGGCGCATCCTGCGGAAGTCGGATGGCAAACAGGCGGTGCTGTACGAGGTCATCACCGAGGGCACCTCCGAGGAGCGCGTCAGCCAGCAGCGCCGGGGCCAGTGGCAGCCGGGCGTGCGGGCAGAAACGCCCGTCTGGGAGGACCTGAATGCTCCCCACTGAACTCCTGATGTTCAGGGTCCGGGGCGGCGTGGTGGAGCCGAAGCGCCTCAAGCCCACACCGGGCAACCTCCAGCTCGCCCAGACCCTGATCCGCACCTTCGAGGCCAACCTGGGGAAGCGACGGGCCGACCTTGACGAGGACCTGAGAGTGCTGGCAGCCGGGCGGCCGGACTTCAAGGTGCTGCGAGGGATGGCGCATCTGCTGAGCAACGGGTCGAGCACCTTTGAGACGGGGGGACACGCGGAACCGTCCCTGGTGCGGAAAAAGGTCTTCGAGCTGGCGCAGGCCCACCCGCCCAGCCGACTGCGGCGTGACCTGGTGCTGGAGCAGGCTGCCCGGTCACTCTCCAATGAGTGTCCCCTCTCTGCTGAGGACGTGGCCGCTGCCCTGTACGCTGATCTGCCGGACCAGCAGACATTAACGGCCTTCGATCCGCCCGAGCCGCAGGCCCTGATTGAGCGCTGGGACCTCGCCCAGGCCCAGGGGGTGCTCTACCGCGCCTACAGCCTGATTCTGACGGCCCGGCCCAACGAGCCCGCCCGGTACAAGCAACTGCTGAAATACACCCGTTTCTTCGGCCTGATGCTGACGGTGGAGGGTGATCCGGTCCACGGCTTCACCCTGACCCTGGACGGTCCGACCTCCCTCTTCGGGGGCACGACCCGCTATGGACTGGCGCTGTCGAAGTTCCTGCCCGCACTGCTGCACGTCACGAAATGGGACCTGACCGCGACCCTCAAGCCCCGGCGGGACCTGGCCTGGGTGGACCCGAAGGACGAGGAATGGCAGTTCGGGCTGACGAGCGAGGACGGGTACGTCAGCCACTACCCCGAGCCAAAGGAGCACGACAGCGCCCTGGAGTCGGGCTTTTCCGAGCGCTTCGTCAAGCTGGAGACCGCGTGGAAGCTGGAGCGGGAGGTGGACCTGGTGCCTGTGCCGGGGGGCGTGATCCTGCCCGACTTCCGCCTCGCCCACACGGACGGCCGCAGCGTGCTGGTAGAAATCGTGGGGTACTGGCGCCCGGAGTACCTGCGGAAGAAGTTCGATCTGCTGCGGAAGTCGGGCAGGCAGGACGTGATCGTGTGTGTCTCCGAGCGACTCAACCTGGAGCGGGCGGGGGTGGACCCCTCGGACTTCGACGAGCGGCTGGTGTGGTTTAAGGGCGTGCTGAATCCGAAAGAGGTGCTGGCGGTCGCGGAGCGGCTGACGGCAGAGCTGCCTCGGCCTTGATCCGCCTTGCGGAGGGCGGACGGAGCCCCGCCTCCCTATGGCCCTGCGCCCGATGCGGCCGACTGGAGTGAGCGTCCCCTCTCACTCGGCCTCCAGCATTTGGCCGATGCCGCCCCGGTGCCCATCCCCTACGCTGCCGGACATGATGGGTAACCCTCTCCCCACACCCGAGCTGATGGCGGTCATCGCCGCCCACTACGGCCAGACCCGCGAGCAGCTGAGCGACCTGGGCAGCTTCGAGAATCATGTCTTTGCCTTCCCCACGCCGGAGGGTGGCCGGGTGCTGCGCCTGGTGCACAGCAGCCACCGCAGCGAGCGGCAGGTGAAGGCCGAACTGCACTGGCTGACCTTCCTCGCCGACCGCGGCGTCAGCGTCGCCGTTCCGGTTCCCGGCCCCGACGGTGAGCTGTTGGCCACCTGGCCGGACGGCGCGAATGGATCGTATGTCTCGGCGGTCTTCGTGCGTGCCGAGGGGGAACGCGCCCGGCCCGCCGAATTGACCCCGGGCCAGATTCGCGCTTGGGGGCGCCTGCTGGCCGAGATCCACGACCACACGGTCACGTACCACCCGGACGACCCAGGCGGACGCCCCACCTGGCAGGATGATCCCTACATCCGCGACCGCCATGCCCTGGCTGCCGCCCTGCCTGTGTCCCTGGATGCGGGCATCCTGACCCGCTTCGACGCGCTCGTCGAGACCCTCAGTGCGCAGCCCACCCACCCGGGGAGGTTCGGGTTGATCCACAACGACGCGCACCCGGGCAACTTCCTGATCCAGGGCGAACAGCTCACGCTGTTTGACTTCGACGACTGCGGGCACAACTTCTACGTCAACGACCTGGCGATGGCCCTGTACTACGGCGTGTGGGGCGCGGACGACCGGGAAACGCTGGGGCGTCGCCTGTGGACGCACCTGCTGGCAGGCTACCGGGAGGTCCGGGCATTGGACGACGCGGACCTCGCCCTGGTCCCGGCGCTGCTCAAGCTGCGCGAGGTGGACCTGTACCTGCTGCTGCACGGCAAGTGGGACCTCGCGCAGCTCTCGGAGACGCAACGGGCGACCCTGGCAACCTACCGGCACAACATCCTGAATGACGTGCCCTACCTGGCATTTCTGGAGGAGACGAGGCTGCGCGTTCCCCAGCTCCATTCCACCTGAGCCTGGAACTCCAACGTCAGACCAGTGGCCCCAACAGTGGCCGTGGGCGTGCGGTGCGGCAGGAATGCACTGGTGTCCCTCCGCGGTTGAGCAGGTGGGCTGGTGCTGCCCTTCAGCTCCCCCAGGGCGCAAGGTGGCCTTCATGGACGCCCTCGTTCGCGCTCCATTGCGGCGTGGCTCAGTACCTGACAGGTTGAGGGAAATGGCGTCCAGGACGCAAAAGGGAATGGCAAAGGGCGGCAAAAGGGGGTGTGATCCGTCCCAGTGCCGCCCGTTCACATGTTGACACGCTCGCTGAGTACCTGAAAGAGCGTCTCGCTCACCACCGCCGCGATACCCTGCGCCGCGTGGCCGAAGTTCTGTTCGGGATTCTTCAGGCCGAGTCCACCCTCCACCGCAAGATCGCACTGCACATCGACCGCGAAGCGACGCCAGCGTCGATCACCCGGATGGTCGCGCGGACCTTTCACGAAACGAATCTCACGCCGCAGGACGTCTGCGACGTCCTGCTTCCCCTCCTGCCTTCAGGCAAGCTGACTTTCGTGATGGACCGGACAAACTGGAAGTTCGGCTCACACGACTTCAATCTGCTGGTGTTGGGGGTCTCTCTCGGTGGAGTGGTGCTGCCGCTCACCTGGAAGGTGTTGCCGCATGGCGGCAACAGTGACATGCGGGGCCGCATGCTGCTGGTGGGCTTGCTCCTGAAACGCCTTCCTGCCCGGCGCTGGGCTGTGCTGATTGCCGACCGAGAGTTTATCGGGCAGGAATGGTTCAGCTTCCTGCGAGATCGCAAGATCAAGCGGTGCATCCGGATTCGGCAAAACACGCTGCTGGACGATGAACCTGCACGCAACGCCTTCGAGGACTTGAAGCCTGGGGAAGTGCGCAGCGTGTTCGAGCAGGTCTGGATCTATGGCAGCCCGATGCAGGTTGTGGCAACGCTCTCCCCGCGGGGAGAGCGTGTCCTGGTCGCCTCCGACCTGTCTGTCTGGAACACCCTGACGACATACCGACTCAGGTGGAACATCGAATGCACCTTCTCCGCAATGAAGACCCGGGGCCTGAATCTCGAACAGACGCACATGACCCAACCTGACCGTCTTTCACGACTCTTCGGCCTGCTCAGCTTGGCATTGGCGTGGATGGTTCGGATTGGGGAATGGCGAGCCGAGCAACAGCCCATTCCCACCAAGAAACATGCTCGCCCGGCGATCAGCCGGGCGAGCTACGGACGCGAACTGCTCTGTGCCGCTTTACGCTGGGGGAAAACCACGTTCTATACGCACTTCGCACTGCTTAAATCCCCTTTTCCCACTCCTGAACGGCGAAAAACACAACCTGTCAGGTACTGAGGCGGCGTGGACCAGAAGCACCGATTCCGATTGGTCTTAAACCAGGGGCGCGCATCTGCAGTCCCGGCGCGGGTCTCATCCAGATAGCCTCTGGCCATGCGCTTCTTACTTCTGCCTGTGCTGGGATCGGTTGCCCTCGCGACCCCGGCCATACCTGTAACCAACGCCCACACCCCGGCCACCCTGGTCAACAGCTTGGCGGTCAAGCGCAACTGGACGCTCGAGGAAAGCGCCTTCTGTAAGGAACGTGCTGCGGCGCAGGCCAGCATCGCGTATCCCAAGAAAGCGGCGTCCAAGTTCAAGTACATCAAAACGTTCAGCTTCCGGACGCCGAGCGCCGCCAACAACGAGAGGGTGATGCTGGACTACACCAATGCGGGCTTTCAGGTGCCTTTTCCCTGGCAGGATGGTCAGTGGCTCAGCCGCCAGTACACGGCAGACGCGACCCCCCGCTATACCTACCTGCTGGAGATGCAGGACCGTCCCAGGGTGGCGGGGACCTACAGCACCGTGGCGAGCGCCTGTTTGACGGTGTTCGGGCTGCGTTAGGTTGCCGTGTGATCAAAGACGACATGGCTATCCACGCGGGCATCCCCGAGAAAGCGGTCAAAGCGGCCCTCCAGCAGATGCGGTCGCAAGAAGCACTTTCCGAAGTGACCTGGGATGTCGCGCGTTCGCGCCCAGGGCGGCCTATCAAGGTGTACTTCGAGGCGAACGGCTCGGCCGAGCTGCAACTGGCCAAGCGGGCGCTGGAGCAGGCACTCCAGGCCAACGGGTTTGAGCTGTATCCCTGAGCCGATCGCGCTACTTTGCGGTATGGACCGAGAGCATCCCACTCCCCCGCGTGAAGACGCTCCGCCGACCCTCGCCGGGCCGATGCACCTCGTGGTGGACGGTATCGAGGGAACGGTCGCCCGCGTCGAGCTCCCCGACGGCACCACCGCCGATTGGGATCTCGCCAGCCTGCCGCGCGGGGTCCGGGAGGGGGACGTCGTCCGGCTGCACGTCGAGCATGGCGACCTCGAGATCGAGATTGACCACGCGGAGACCGCGCGGCGGCGTGGTGAAGCCCAGGCGCAGCTCGACGCCCTGAATCAGGCGACCCCTGGTGGGGAGATCGACCTGTGAGGGGGCTGCTCGCGCTGACGGTTCTGGCCCTGGGCACCGCGCAGGCGGCCCCCCTGACCATTCGTTTCCTCGATGTAGGCCAGGGGGACGCGGTCCTCATCACCTCGCCCGAGGGCAAGAGCGTTCTCTACGACGGGGGCCGCAGTGAGGCCCGGATGCAGACGCTGCTGCGGCAATACGGCGTACAGGGCCTCGACCTCGTGGCCGCCAGCCACGGGGACGCCGACCACATCACTGGGCTGATTCCGGCGGTGACGCTCTACAAGCCGAAGTTCTTCCTGAACAACGGCATCGCTGCGACGACGCAGACGTGGAACAAGCTGATCACCGCCACCCAGAAGGCCGGGACGCAGGGTTTGGTCGCCAGAGACCAGCAGGTCATCAACCTGGGCAGCGTGAAGCTCACCGTGCTCGCGCCTCCTCCGGGGATGCCCAGGGGAGAGCAGAACGTCAATTCAGTAGGACTGCTCGTGCAGTACGGCTCCTTCCGGGCGCTGCTGACGGGCGATAGCGAGACCGCGGAAACAGCGGGGTGGCTCAAGCGGTACCCGGCGAGCTTCCTGGGTCCCATCGACGTGTACAAGAGCATCCACCACGGGGCCGCCAATGGGGACAGCGCGGCGTGGCTGGCGGCGGTGCGCCCCCGCAACGTGGTGATCGGCGTGGGGCCGAACAACTACGGTCACCCGACGGGGGCGGCGCTGAACCTGTACCGGAAGGTGGGGGCAAACGTGTTCCGCACGGATCAGCAGGGGACGGTCACGGTCACGGTGCAACCGGGGGGCAAGTACGCCATCACGACCGAGCGGCAGGGGGGCGTGAAGCCTGCACCAGCGGCAACGCCGACGCCCAGACCCCAACCGGCTCCTACGCCCGTCACGCCCCCACCGTCGAGCGTGTATTACCCGAACTGTGCGGCCGCCCGTGCGGCGGGAGCGGCCCCGGTGCGGGTCGGACAGCCAGGGTACGGGCGGCACCTGGACCGGGATGGCGACGGGGTGGGCTGCGAGTAGAACAGCACTGCCGCTCAAGACGACGTTTCTTTGCTTGTTCGTCGCTCTGGGAAGCTCCGCGACGGTATAGAGCTTCATGGCGGCGCGTTCCGTGCCAAGTTCGACCAGCTGGAACGGGCCTTAGGTTCTGTCCTCACGGCGGAATGCTGGCGTGAAGGAGGGTCAGGGTACAGTGGACCATGTCCCTGCCTCTGCTGGAGTACCGGTGAGCCTGTCCCCCGAGGCCGTTCCTCCAGCGGTGCCGCTCGGGCAGTTGGAAGAGGTGCTCACCGCCTATGACCTGCCTGGGCCGGTGGGTCTGACCTGGTTGCGCCGCGGCTTCAACGACCACTACGAGGTCACGGCTGGTGCGTCCCGCTACATTCTGCGTGTCTACCTGCCGGACAAGCCCTACATCCGGAGCCTGAGCGACTTTCAGGCCGAGGTCGAAGCGCTGAACGTCCTGGCTTTGGAAGGCCTCCCGGTCAGTGCCCCGGTGCCCGACCGGAGGGGCAACCTCCTCACCAGGCTGGAGGTCGAGGGCGGGTCCCGTCCTCTGGCCCTCTTTACCTATGCCCCAGGTGAGGAGCGGCGTGGGCGGGACTTCACCGAGGCCGCCGCCAGGAACCTGGGGATGACCCTGGCCCGTATTCATCAGCTCGCCGATGAGCGGCACCTGGGTCGGGACCGCTACACCCTGGACGAAGAATTTCTCGTGGACCGCCCCATTGCTGCCCTGCGCCGTGCCCTGGGGGCCGACGCGGACGGTCTGGAGACCTACGGGGAAACCTTGAAGGCTGGCCTCCGTCACCTTCCCCGTACCCAGGGAGCCTTCGGGTTCATTCACGGGGACCTGCATACCGGAAACCTGCGGGTGGAACATGACCGCTGCACAGTGTTCGACTTCGATCACGGGGCACAGGGGTGGCGAGCCTACGACCTGGCGGTCTTGAGGATGAGTCTCCCGGATGGACCGTGGGCGGCCTTGCTGGAGGCGTACCGCTCGGTCCGTCCCTTCAGCGAAGAAGAAGAGGCCGCCCTGCCGCTGCTGGCCCAGGTCCGGGAGCTGTGGGATCCGGGGGATTTCCTCACGATGCTCTACACCGGGGCGTGGGGTCCACCCACCATCCCCGAGAAGGGGCTCGACCGGATTCGGACCCAGGTGCGGGGATGGCTGGACGCCGGGAGCCCACCGTCTCCAGAACAGCCGTCCTAAGCGGGCCGAGCAAGGCGTCTTGGGAGCCCGTGACGGGTCTAGTCCCGTTCGCACGCGGCTGTGGAGGCTGTAGGGTACACTCCTACGCCCCTACACAGTGCGCGCTTGTCGTTTAACTCCAAAAGATCAGTTTCAGCAGCGTTGTCAGTGAGCTCCCGGTAGCTTCTGTGCAGGTCGCCCGGATGTCCCGGCAGTGCTGAGCCTCAGCACGGAGGTGTTCAGCGCGGTCACTCGAAGAATCAAAGTCCCTCACGTCCCTCTCCTTTGCCGGTGGGCACCTTCGCTCATCGGCTGTCCCTATCGTGCGCGGGGAGGCCCAACCGCACATCCGCTCACTTGCACACCTGGTCTGCGCCGAATGGCTGAGGGGTCCGGTGACGGGAAGGAGAAGGTCGCTCAACCACGGTGACGCAGAGTCGGGAGGTGGTGCGAGGACGCGGACACCTGTCAGGTGTCCGCTGCTGCCCGTGCGATGGTCCTGTCAGGTTAGGGTCCAAGACCCTCAGCAGGTGGTGTCAGAAAATCTCAAACTCGGCCCTATCCTGACGCCTTTCCCACCCTGTGCTTGACGTCAGGTTGGGGTATACCCCAATTGGACGAACGTCTCCTCTTTGCAGCTTCACAGGCCAGGAATCTGCCCGGGTAGCCTTCGGGGCCGCCACAGGACCATCCGCCAGGCGAAGGCCAGCGTCAGTCCCGTCAAGACCAGCACCACCACCCACGCCACGCCGGGAAGCTCCCCTACCAGCGTTACCCGGCCCAGCGACGCCGCGGCCGACATGAGGCACAGCAAGTTCCCCAGGCCCAGCGGTCGCCCGTAGATCCCGCCGATGGGGTTGCCGCGCCCCCACCAGTTGATGACGCCCAGGCCCAGCAGCCCACTCGCGGCGAGTTGTGCCAGCGCCTCACCGGCCACGGAGGGCGCGCCGAGCCAGGCGGCGGTTAGGCCGGCCGCGAACAGCAGAGGCAGACCGAGCGTGAACAGCAGCGCGGCACTCGCAGTCAAGAGCCAGCGTCCGGCAGCATCCTGGGGCATGCAGGCACCTTGCCGTATCCTCAACTTGCTGTGCAAGACGTCCCAGAAAGTAGGCCTTACCGCGTCGACAGCGCCCTCCAGGCGCGATTGCTTATGGACCGCGCGTGGCTGCGGCTGCTCGATGTGTTCACGCCCGAGGCGCGGGGCATAGCCGACGCCGCCCGCACGCTCGGTGTGACAACCGAATGGCTCTTCAAGCGCGTCCGGCGCCTCGAGCGTGCCGGACTGCTTACCGTGCAGGACAGCCGACCGCGAGCGGGCCGCGCGGTGCGACTGTACCGCGCAACCTCGGACACTTTTTTCGTGCCGTTCTCGCTGGTGCCGCCCGAGACGGTCGGTCGGCACAACCGCGCGCAGCACCTCGAGCTGTTCGAGACAGCGATTGGGCGGACGTTCCAGCGCGCACCGTTCGACCAGCATGGGTGGGGCTTCGTCACGGCCCATGCGCCCAGCGGCGACGTGTTCTTCCGGATCATGCGGGAAGACGGCGTCCTGTGGACCGACCTGGGCGAGGCGGCGCCGGTGATGGTGAGCGGGTGGCACCTGCTGCACCTCTCGCCGGGCGACGCACGCGAACTGCAGGGGGAACTGCGCGCGTTGCACGATCGGTACGCGGGCCGCGCGGGCGAGGTGCCGTTCCTGCTGGGCATCTTCCTGGCCGACACCACGAACGTCCCTGGACTGGAGCACGCCCGCGAGGACAGCGGCGACGCCTGAGAGTCAGGATAAGGGTGTCAGCGGGTATACCCGAGCCTGAGGTCAGAAGCAGGACTCTTTCGTCGGTCACCGGATCAACGGCCGTAGGGTGTACGGGCAGGCATCAGGGATTTGGGACCAGTCAACGGTGGCCAGCCCCACTGCCTCAGCTCCCGGAACAAAGCTTGCGAACGGATGCAGCATGCAGTCGGCCAACGCGATTTCGCTACGCCGAGTGATAGAATCCAGTTGATGACTGCCGCGGCTTCCCCTGAACCACAGACCCTGACTGTCCTCAAGGCGCTGGCGAACAACATCCGCTATGAGATCGTCCGGATCCTGGCGCGGGGCGAGCGCTGCGTCTGCGACCTGGAGGCCGCGCTGAATCTGCCGCAAAGCAAGGTCTCCTATCACTTGGCGGCTCTGCGCGACGCTGGCCTGATTGTCGGGGAACAACGCGGTAAAAACAGCTTCTACCGCCTGTTGCCGGAGCCGCTGTACCTGCTGGGTGGCGAGCTGCTGCGCGACATCTACCTCGCTGAACTACCCCTGACCTATCAATCTGGGCCGGTGTGTTAGGTTGCGAGTATGCTCCGTGTCCTGATTCTCTGCACCCACAATTCCGCCCGCTCCCAGATGGCCGAAGCCCTAACCCGGGCCGCTGCCCAGCGCCTCGGACTTGACCTCGAAGTGCAGTCCGCCGGAACCGAGGCCACCCGGGTCAAGGATGACGCCAAGACCGTCATGGCTGAGATCGGCCTGAACCTCGACGGACAGACCAGCAAGACGCTCTGGGACGTGCCGGACTGGCAGAACTTCGATTATGTGATCACGGTCTGCGACTCCGCTGCTGAAGCCTGCCCGGCCTATCCAGGCAAGACGCACCGCTTGCATTACCCCTTTGTCGATCCCTCGGGCGGGAGCTTGGACCGCTGGCGAGAGGTCCGTGACCAGCTTGAAGGGCAGTTCGGCGCCTTCGTGCAGGCCCTGGGGGACGGGCAGCCCGTGCCCGCGAGCTACGACGACAATCCCGCCGTGAACGCCCAGTAAGCCTGATGCTGCTCGCTGTTCTGATTTTCCTGCTGACCCTCGTCCTGGTCATCTGGCAACCCAAGCTGAAGTGGCAGCCTGGAGGCCTGGGCATCGGGTGGAGTGCGTCCCTCGGGGCAGGGTTGGCCCTCCTGACAGGCGTGGTCAGCGTCTCCGACATCCCGGTCGTCTGGGACATCGTCTGGAACGCGACCATCACCTTCGTCGCCCTGATTATCATCAGCCTGATTCTCGACGAGGCGGGCTTTTTCAAGTGGGCCGCGTTGCATGTCGCCCGCTGGGGAGGCGGACGTGGACGGCTGTTGTTCCCGCTGGTGATCCTGCTGGGGGCGGCTGTCAGCGCCCTGTTCGCCAACGACGGTACCGCGCTGATTCTCACGCCCATCGTGCTCGCGATGTTGACAGCTCTGGGTTTCCGGCCAGCGGCCACCTTGGCGTTCATCCTCGCCACGGGCTTTATCGCAGATAGCGCCAGCCTGCCGCTGGTGATCAGCAACCTCGTGAATATCGTCAGCGCCGACTACTTCAACCTGGGCTTCGGGGAGTACGCCTCGGTGATGGTCCCGGTCAACATCGCGGCGGTCCTGGCCAGTCTCGGCATGCTGTACCTGATGTTCCGGCGGGACCTGCCGGGTCGCTACGACCCGGGCACGCTGGAATCGCCGGGCAGCGCCGTCCGGGATCCGAAGGTGTTCAAGGTCGGCTGGGTGGTCCTGGGGGTGTTGCTGGTCGGGTATTTCGCGGCTGGTCCCCTGGGGATTCCGGTGAGCGCGGTCGCCGTGCTGGGTGCGGTGCTGCTGTGGTTCGTTGCCGCCCGTGGGCACGTCGTAAGCACCCGGAATGTTCTCAAGGGCGCCCCCTGGCAGATTGTGGTCTTCTCGCTGGGGATGTACCTGGTCGTGTACGGCCTGCGCAACGCGGGGTTAACCGACCTGCTGGCCGGAGTGCTTGACCGCCTCGCTGCCGGGGGCCTGTGGACCGCCACCCTGGGCACCGGCTTCCTGATGGCCTTTCTGGCCAGCGTGATGAACAACATGCCCAGTGTGCTGATTGGAGCGCTAGCCATCGACGCGAGCCAGGCGACCGGAGCCGTTAAACAAGGCATGATCTACGCGAACGTCGTGGGCAACGACCTCGGCCCGAAGATCACGCCCATCGGCAGCCTCGCCACGCTGTTGTGGCTGCACGTGCTGGCCAGCAAAGGGGTGCGGATCGGGTGGGGCCAGTACTTCAAGGTCGGCCTCGTCCTGACCCTCCCTGTCCTGCTGGTTACCCTGGCCGCCCTCGCCCTGCGGCTCTCGTGATGAAGGAGGAAGGCATGAATGTCCCATCGGTTCTGTTCATCTGCACCGGCAACACCGCCCGCTCCCAGATGGCCCAGGTCCTGCTCGAACACCACGGCGCGGAGCGCTTCCGGGTCATGTCCGCGGGGCTGGAGCCGGGCGAGGTCAATCCGCTCACCCGGCAGGTGCTGGAGGAACGGGGCCTGCCCACGGGCCATCTTCAGGCCAAGGGCGTGCGTCCTTTGCTGGGAGAGCATTTCACCTACGTCATCACCGTTTGCGACCGGGCAGAGCAGAACTGCCCCATTTTCCCGCACGCCTCTTACCGGCTCTCCTGGGCCTTCCCGGATCCGGCCGCCGCCCAGGGCAGCGAGGAGGAACGCCTCGCCGTCTTCCGGCAGGTGCGCGAGGAGATTGAAGCGAAAGTACAGTCGTGGGTGCAGGTGGGCGCATGAGAATCGCGGTGTTCGGTGACGTGCACGGGAACCGCTTCGCGCTGGAGGCGGTCGCGCAGGACATCGAGCGGCACGCACCGGACGCCTGGGTGAACCTTGGGGACCAGGTGTTCGGCGGAGCAGATCCGGCCGGCGCCTGGCAATTGCAACAGCAGCTCAAATCCGGATACGGGGTGTTGGAGGTGCGGGGAAACACCGACGAGCGCCTGGGCCACCCTCTGACCGCGACGACCCAGAAGCGGGAGATGCTGGCGTGGCTGCATGCCGTGCTGCCGGAAGGTGCGGGCGCCGCCGTGGCAAGCCTACCGACCCGTGTGACCTTAGCAGACGGCGCAGTGATGGCCGCCCACGGCACACCAGACAGTGCCTGGGAGTACCTGCTGCGCGACGGCAAGGCCTGGGCCAGCGACGACCTCGTCCGGGAGCGGCTGGGGGACACAGGCGCCGCGCGGATGGTGATCGTGGGGCACTCGCACCTGGAACATGTCCGGCAGCTCGGGGACCTGACCGTGGTGAACGCCGGTGCGGTCAGTCGCCAGAAGGACGGCTCGCCACTGGCCCGCTGGGTTCTGCTGGAGGGCGAAGGGCAGGGATGGAACGTCACCTTCCGGCGGGTGCCCTACGACGTGGAGGCGGCCGCCAGGTGGGCCGAAGAGCACGCGCACAAGGGAGAAAAGGAAGCCGCGCAGCTCCGCACGGGCCAGTCGAGAAAGCACTGATGTTGGCGGGGGCCGCCGGTCCCCGCTGAGCCTGGAGCTCCCTGGGCGGCGAAGTTCAGCACGTTGCCCCGCCGCATCAGGTGTCCTACCGCCGCGCAAGGGCCTGACGCACCTCGATCACGCTGACGCTCCCCTCGGGGTCACGGGTGTAGTCCACACTGGGCTCCCCCTCGTTGGCGACGAGCAGCCGCGACCCGTCCGGGGTGAAGGTCAGCATGTCGGGGAGGGCGCCCACCTCCACCGGACGCGCTCGCTCGGTCCCGTCCACGTTCAGGAACACCACCCGGCCACTGGCCTGACGGTCCGCGTCGTTCTGGACCGCCACCGCCACCACGCCGCCCTGCACGGCCACACTGTTGCCCTGTCCGCCGTAGGGGGCCAGGGGCACCGATTTCACCAGGGTGGGCCGGGTAGGATCGGCCACGTCGAGGATGTCCAGGGCTGCGGCAGCCCCGTTGACCACGAAGACGCGCCGACTCTGCGGGTCGTAGGCGGGGATCTCGGCGGCGCCCGCTCCCACGGCCCCGGGAGCGCGGTAACGGCCCCGCACGCTCAGCGCTCCCTCTGGCCCCACGCGGTAGAGCGTGGTCGTGTTGCTGCCCTCGTTGGCGACGATCAGCAGGGGCTGCCCATCCGGGCTCTGTGAGGCGGGCACGAATACCAGTCCCTCGGGGGCCAGGTCGCCCGCCAGCGGGTCGGTCCTGGGGTCGCGCGTGAAGTCGCGGGTGTTGAGGTACTCCGCCACCGTGGGGGCTGTGGGGACGCTCACGTCCAGCACCAGAACGCCGCCCACCCGCTCCAGGCCCACGAAGGCGAAGGTCCGCCCCCCCACCTTCCCGACCGTGACGCCCTCGGGTTCAGGCCCCTTGTTGTCGCTGCGGTTGTCGGGCGCAGTGCTGTCACTGTTGGCGTTGAAGTGCCCCGGCAGGCGGCGGGCCGTCTCCTGCTCGATCAGGTCGCCGCTGTCGTACAGCCGCGTACCCTGCGCGTCGAGGATGCTGACCGAACGGCCGCCGAAGGCGTACAGGGCGTCGTGGTCCCCATCGCCATCGGTGTCGCCCAGCGTGCGGGTGACGGTCAGGCGGCCCAGCGCCGTGTCCGCTTGCAGCTCGGCCGCGTTGGGAAATGCGGCCGGATCGAGCTTGAGCTTGCCCACTGTCACCTCCTCTTTGTAGCCGTCGTAGTCCCGGGCATCCCCCTCGTTGGCGGTGATCAGGTAGGTCTGGCCCCCCACGTCGAAGGCGGCCACCGCATCGGGCTGGTACAGGCCCCGAACCGGCACGGGGCGGATGTTCACGCCGTCTTTGTCACTGGGGTCCAGGCCCGCGTCCGCCGCAGAGTGATCCTTGAATCCCAGCGGCACCAGCCCCGTGACCTTCAGTGTCCTGAGGTCGAGCCGGACCAGGGCGTTGTTTTCCTGGAGGGTGACCCAGGCATGGCGGCCATCCGGGGAGACGGCGATGGACTCGGGTTCGAGGTCCTGGCTGGCGCTCGCCCCCGGACCGAAGACCCGGATGCCCTGTGCCCGCAGCGCGGCCTCCTGGCCGTTGAAGGCCCGGAAATCGAGGGTGGTGACCAGCGGAGCCGGGTCCGTCACCAGCCCGCATCCGCTCAACAGGCCCACACTCAGGATCGCCGCCATCGCTCGCTTCATGGACACACCGTAGGGGCCAATCTTCACGTCCCGGTCAGCTGCTTCGGCGAGGTCACCCTGCCCACGGCCGGGAAGGAGCCGACGGTCTCCTGACGAAGCCGCGGCAGGGTTCGGGTGGGCCGCACACGCTGCCGCCCGATGGAGGACGCGTCCCGCCTCGCCTGTACCGGGACGCACGAGCAGGAACCAGTGGAGGTCCGGTGCAACTCCGGACGCCTGCATCAGCCAGGGAGCCGAAAGGCTCCCTTTCGTCTGGCGCCCATGCAAAGCCCCCGGTCAGCAGTGACCGGGGGCAGGTGGACCCGCGGCTCAGTTGCCGTCGAAGATGCCCGGAAAGAGGGTCCGGGCTGGCGTCAGGCTCTTGCTGGCTGTCCAGTACGGCAGGCCGGGGGTGGCGTTTCGCACGAGAAAGCGCCCGGACTCGCTGACGGTCATCACGGCGTTCCAGCCCGCCCGGAGCGTGAGGTCGTAGTGGGTGTTCAGGCCGGTGCAGCGGCCACGAATGGTCGCGACGCGGTCGCTGTACATCCACTGGGACCGCCGGGTGGGGTCATGGGGATGATCCGCCTGGGCCAGCAGGGTCACCGCATTCCGGGCGGGCTGAAAAACCATCAACTGCTCCGCGACGTAGGTCCGGGGCTCGCTGGGAGTGCTGCGGACGCCGGGACACAGGCCCGCAGGACGCACAGGAGGCCGGAACCCATCGGGAATGCTGAGGCTGAAGAAGTTGCCCTGCAAGTTGCCCATTCCCACGATCCGTCCCTGGGCCAGGTTCGTGAGCAGGACCAGGGCGCGCTTTCCCTGGCCGACCGAGAGGTTGCGAATCTCCCCCTGGATGCCGACAGCATGGGCAAGCCCAGACAGGGGCAGCAGGGCGCCGATCAAGAGACGACGGCCGACAGCGGGGAAGGTGAACTGTGACACAATGGGGACAGTAGGGGAGGAAGATCAGCGCTTCATCAGTCTTTCTTTTCTCCCAGGAGTCAGGCCAATCTGGGCCTCAGGACGCCGGACCGGGAGTGGAAACTTTTCGGTGCCTTCCGAAAAGTTGGAACGTGAGGTCCGGCGTCCTTCTTCGCTCGGTTGATCTGGGAATCAACGGCGGTGGACTCAGCTCTCGGTGTCTGGTTCGAGGCCTTCCGTCCGCGCGAGGTGCCGGTTGGTCTCGACCACCTCGGCTCCGGAACCCACCAGGGCTTCGACTTCCTCGGCATCCAGCCCTTCCCCGCTTGGAACAGGCGCGGGGGGTGCTGGACGGTTCGCTGCGTCGGTGGGGGCCGGCCCCTGCTCCGCCGGGGCCGGGTCGGTCGCCTCATGGTCAGGGTGGACGCTGAGCAGGGGACCAGGGGGCAGGGGGCGGTCATCAGGGGCCATGGCCTCAGCCTGCTTCTGGAATGTCAGGGCAGTCTGCCCTTCAGCTCAAGTGGGGATGAAGGCCAGGGGCAGGAGGTCCGTCAGGCCTGGTCGGAGGCCCGGACGGTCAGGACCGGTACGGGCGACCTCCGAACCACCGCCTCTGCCACCGAGCCCAGGATGAAATGGGACAGCCCCTGCCGGGCGTGCGTGCCCATCACAATCAACTCCACGTCCTTTTCCCGTGCAGCGTTCAGGATTTCGTTCACCGGGTCCCCCAGAGCCAGAGCGAAGGTTTCACGCTCCTGCAACTGGTCTTCCAGCTCTGTGAGTGCCTGCGCGTTCCCACCCAGCCTTGCTCCGGACCCCAGCAGCTCCAGGGCCGGGGGAGGGGCCAGGCGTTGAGGCTGAACGTACAGCAGCGTCCGCACCGCACCCGGGAACCGGACCCGCGCGGTCTCCAGGGCCTGCCAGGCTGAGGGCGAGAACAGGAATCAGGAAGACAGCACCAGCCGATCTGAGGATGGAGCGTCCCTTGTCCTGAGCACTGACGGGGCCACCGACGTAATCTCCTGGGGCATCCGTCATGTTGACGTACTGGGTGCTCCCATAGGCACAGACCGGAACGCTCTGCCCGTTCACCGTCAGACTGGCTTCCGTCGCCGTTGTGTCGCCTGCCTGCAAGGTGGCCGCAATGAGGGGAAGCCCTACCTGCCGGGCGTCCAGGCCCGGGCATGTGGAGTGCCCCCCGAAAACTGGACGGTCAGGACTAGAGACTCAGGCTCGCCCCCAGCCATAGGCTGGAAAGTGAGGCGACCTCTATGAAAACCCGTCAGTTCTCCGAAGACCAGATCATCAAGCTGCTCCAGGACGCCAAAAAGGGCGACAAGCCTGTCGAGGAGCTTTGCCGCGACCTGGGATGCAGCACCGCGTCCTACTACACCTGGAAGAAGAAGTACGGCGACACTACCCCCGACGAAGCCAAACGGCTTCGTCGCTTGGAGAAGGAGAACGCTCGTCTCCTGCGGATCGTCGCCTGCACACGCGTTTCCCGACTTCCTCGCCACTTTTGACCCCTAGAGAGGGCTGCAGGCTGGCGCCGCCCGTCATCTCGGCGAAGCTCAGAGCAACGGCCGCCGTATTTCCAGCCGGATCACGCAGCTGGTAGGCGACGTTTCCCCTGGACAGGGCAGAGGTTCCGTTTCCCAGCAGGCCCCACAGGTTCACCTCTCCAGCCTGAGCACCGGCGGAGAGAGCCGTTAGTGCCAACGCTAGTGCACGCAGGCTGCGGTTCACCTCATACCGATTCCCGTTCTCTCTTCGGTCGCAAATGCAACAGCGTGGCCAAGCTGAAGAATTGGCTCTCGAACCCACTCCAGCGAGATCTGTCAGCTGGAGAGGTACGCCTCGACCACGGTGCGAACGGCTTCCTGCGGGTGCCGCTCGATCACGAACTGAGGGATTCGCAGGAAGCGCCACCCCTCTGCGGCAGCCAGTTGCTCTTTGCGGTCGTCACGTGCCTGTGCCTGGGGTGAAGAATGGTAGGCCTCGCCATCGACCTCGACCAGTAGGCGGACCTGTGGAAACGCCAGGTCGACCACGTAGGGCCCCAGGGGGTACTGCGCGACAAAAGCCAGACCGGCTTCCCGCAGGTGGTCACCGAACAGACGTTCCAGGTCGCTCGACCGCAGGTGGGCCAGCTGCACCTTGTGAGCGGTGATGCACTCGTTCGAGCAGAAGGAGGCGTACGGGCTGCCGACCCGAGCACGGGAAAGGGCGAAGGCTTGGCCGCAGCGGGCGCAGGTGCGCGTCACCTTGGGGGTCATGCCTGAGACTACCCGGAGAAGGGGCTTGTTTCCGCACAGGGGGAAGGAGGTTCCAGAGATTCCTCAAGGGGCCAGCCGCAGGGAAACGACGGCGACGCTCTTCGCTGTTGAGGGCAGAAGACCGGGCCTTCGAGCATCCACCCCCACCGCCTGGGTTCCATCACGAGCCGCTCTTTAACTCTTCCGGGGACCACTGCCGGAGTCAACCAGGGTCTCTGATTCCGGCCTCAGCAGCTCTGCCGCGTCCAGTCCGAAGGCATCGGCAATGCGGCCGATGTTGTCGATGCCCAGATTGCGCTCCCCCCGCTCGATGCCTCCGATGTAGGTGAAGTGCAGCCCGCTCAGCTCTGCCAGGACCTCCTGGGTCAGCCCACGGGCCTTGCGAAGAGCACGAACATTCTGAGCGAACCGAAGACGCAGGGGATGCGGAGTCACCCCCCCACTCACCCGCAACTTCAGATCTGATTTCCATAGACGATGAGTATTATTTTTGAGTAGGTTGTGGGTATGGCCTCCCCCGAGTTCCCCGGCACCCCACCCATTGAAGGTCCTCTCCCCTGGATCACCCTGCAATTGCTCGGCATCATCCACGACCTCGACAACCACCGTGGCTTTAGGGAAGACCCATCGCCTCCACCCAATCTGGAAGAAGTCCTGCGGGCCTTGCGGGGGTATGGGGAGGAGCTGGCCGCGGGCCAGCCAGGTGGCCAGGGAACAGGTCTGACGAACCAAGAGGCCCGCCAGATCGCCGCCACACACGTGGTCCGTGTCACTGGACTCCAGCCCTACCTGGTCACCCCTGACCGGCTCCGAGCGGAGCTGGGAGACCTGACCGCGACCGCCACCTCAGCGCCGTCCCAGGCGCTGATCCAGCTCCACACCCTGACGTACCTGCTGTCGACCCTGACCAGTGAGCCCATGGAGTTCAAGGCCGACCTGAGCCGTGTCCGTCCCCTCTCCGTCGCGCAGCAGTTGGTCTACCGGGCTTACCGGGTGGCTCTGGTCGCCCGATCGGAGCAGCAATCGTTGTACCGGGATGTCGTGGCGGCGGCGCATGCGGACGTGGACTTGCCCTACCACCTGGAGGAACTCGCCGAAGGGCACGGGGGGGCACCAGGCCTCCAACTTGGAAGTTCCAGTGCCTGGATGAGGCGGCCGACGTCGCAGCGGGAACGGGAGCAACTCATGACGGTGGTCGAGTCGATGTGTCGTGTGCCGCAGCCCACCGAGCGACAGCGGGGAGCGCTCGCGTACGCGGCCGCGCAGCTCGTCCGACGGTGGCGGCATGAGCAGGACGTCGATGCGGTCATCGCCGCAGCCAACTTGCGCGTCCTGCTGGAGCGTCAGGGAATCCAGTGAGGAGGGCGACGCCATGATGGGACTCCCTTTCCCTCTTGAGCCCTACCCTGGAAGAAGGAGGCCGCTATGAAAGGTGTGAGCATTCATGTGATCCCGGACCACGGCATCGACCTCATTGCCATCAGCAACCAAGAGACCATTACGGTCGAGGGGTAATGCTCCAGGAAATCCTTCCAAAATCACCCGCCCCCTTGCGAGGGTCGGGCACACTGGAGGGAAAGTATGGGGAAGCAACGGAAAAACTGGCCGACGGACACCAAGGAGCAGATCGTCCTGGC
>NZ_WBSL01000017.1 GCF_009377345.1 Deinococcus terrestris
CGAGGAGGACGCCGTGGGGGATGCGGGCGCCGAGGAGGTGGTAGCGCTCGGGGTGGCGCAGGAAGTCGACGACTTCCTGCAGGTCGGACTTGGCCTCGTCGCAGCCCGCGACATCGGCGAAGGTGAGCTTGATCTGGCCCTCGCTGATCACCGCCGCCTTCGACTTCCCGAAGTTCCCCGCCGCCCCCTCACCACCGCCGGGTCGGCGGAAGAGCAGGACGAGCAGGGCCACGATCAGCAGGCCGGTCAGCAGGCCGCTCACCAGCGTGATCACGCTCAGGCGGGGGGGCGCGGCGTAGGTGACTTCCACGCCCGCCGCCTCCAGCCGGGGCAGGGCGATCAGGGGATCGGCAGCCAGGGTGCGGGTCTGGAACGCTTCCCCGTCGTCCAGCCGACCCGTCAGCAGGGCAGTGTTGTTCTGAATCTGCACGGTCAGTGTCGCGACCTTGCCCGCCCGCAGCGACGCCGCGAGGTCGTCCAGCCCGAGTTCGTCCGGGCGGCCGCGGGGACTCAACACGATGATCAGGAGCAGGAGCGCCCCCACCGCCGCCGCCAGTCCCCAGCCCCAAGCGCCGCGCTTCACCCGCGTGCCCCCCGCCCCCGGCCCTGTGTCATGCCCCAGTGTAGGCCGACTGGGCCGGGAAACTTTGGAAGAGAACTAGCGATGTGAATGAGCGAGCTGTCCCACAAGGTTGAGCACAGGGCACTCAAGTCTATTGACATCTCCAAACTGTAGCCTTATGCTGTCTGCAGTTCAGAACTGCTGTTCACCCGGCAGCAGAATCTTACGTATGTATCCCTCAATTCTCTTTCCCAAGGAGTCATCATGCCTAAAGCTGTCGGAATCGACCTCGGTACCACCAACTCTGTGATCGCCGTGATGGAAGGCGGACGCCCCGAGGTCATCGTGAACGCCGAAGGCGCCCGCACCACCCCCTCGGTCGTGGCCTACAAGGGCGACGAGCGCCTCGTCGGGCAGATCGCCCGCCGTCAGGCCGCGCTGAACCCCAAGGCCACCCTCTTCGAGGTCAAGCGCTTTATCGGCCGCCGCTGGGACGAGATCCGCGAGGAAGCGGGCCGCGCTCCCTTCGTGGTCAAGGAAGGCCCCGGCGGGTCGGTGCGGATCGAAGTCAACGGCCAGGACCTCGCTCCCGAACAGGTCAGCGCGGAGGTACTGCGCAAGCTCGTGCAGGACGCCTCGGCCAAGCTCGGCGAGAAGATTCGCGACGTGGTCATCACCGTGCCCGCGTACTTCGACAATTCGCAGCGTGAAGCCACCAAGCAGGCGGGCGAGATCGCGGGCCTGAACGTGCTGCGCGTGATCAACGAGCCCACCGCCGCCGCGCTCGCCTACGGCCTGGAGCGCAAGGGCAACGAGACGGTCCTGGTGTTCGACCTCGGGGGCGGCACCTTCGACGTGACCATTCTCGAACTCGGCGACGGTGTCTTCGAGGTGAAGTCCACCTCCGGCGACACGCACCTCGGCGGCGCGGACTTCGACCAGCGCCTCGTGGGATGGCTCGCGGGCGAGTTCCAGAAAGAGCACAACTTCGACCTGCGCAAGGACCCCCAGGCCCTCCAGCGCCTGATCGAGGCGGCGGAAAAGGCCAAAATCGAGCTGTCGAACGCCTCCGAAACCACCATCAGCCTGCCCTTCATCACCTTCGACCCTGAGACGCGCACCCCGCTGCACCTGGAGCGCAGCCTGACGCGGGCCAAGTTCGAGGAGCTGACCGCCGACCTGCTGCGCCGCGTGCGGCACCCGGTCGAGCAGGCCCTCTCGGACGCGAAGCTCAGTGCCTCGCAGATTGACGAAGTGATTCTGGTGGGCGGCTCGACCCGCATCCCGGCCGTCAAGCGCATCGTGCAGGACATCATCGGCAAGACGCCCAACGAGTCGGTCAACCCCGACGAGGCCGTGGCGCTGGGCGCAGCGGTGCAGGCGGGCATCATTCAGGGCGACTCCAGCCTCGGCGACATCGTGCTGGTGGACGTGACCCCGCTGACGATGGGCGTGGAGGTCAAGGGCGGCATGATCGCCCCGATGATCACCCGCAACACCACGGTCCCCGCCAAGAAGACCGAGATCTACACCACCGCTGAGAACAACCAGCCCGGCGTGGAGATCAACGTGCTGCAGGGCGAGCGCCCGATGGCCGCCGACAACAAGTCTCTCGGCCGCTTCAAGCTCGAAGGGATTCCGCCCATGCCCGCAGGCCGCCCGCAGATTGAGGTGACCTTCGACATCGACGCGAACGGCATCCTGCACGTGACGGCCAAGGAAAAGACCAGCGGCAAGGAAGCCTCCATCCGCATCGAGAACACCACCACCCTCGACAAGAGCGACGTGGAGAAGATGGTGCGCGAGGCCGAGCAGAACGCCGAGGCCGACCGCCAGCGCCGCGAGAAGGTCGAGAAGCGCAACAACCTCGACTCGCTGCGGGTGCAGGCCATGACGCAACTCGACGAGAACGCCGGGGCAGCGCAGGACGCCAAGGACCGCCTGAAGGCCGCCGCCGACGAGGCCGAGGAAGCCGTGCGCCTGGACGACGACAGCCGCATCGAGAGCGCCCAGAAGCGGCTTGAGGAGGAACTCCGCACCTTCATGACCGCCGCGCAGCAGGGCGGGCAGGGTCAGGACGGCGCCGCCCAGAGCCAGGCCCAGAAACAGGACGACGACGTGATCGACGCGGACTTCAAGCCCGCTGACTGAGCCGAGCGTCCACTCCAGACCACACATCGAGGGGAGAGGACGGCTGACAGGCCCCTCTCCCCTATCTTCACACCATGTTTCGCAGACGGGGGACCCCCATGACCCAGGACGACCAGAACCAGACCACGCCGCAGGCCGAGCAGACTACCCAGGACCGCAAGAAGACCGTGGACGCCGACACCGGCACCGAGATTGACACCGACCTCCCCACCGCCGAGACGGACAACCTTGAAGAAGACCTTGACGCCGCCGGATTCCCCGGCATGGACGAGGGCATGTTCGCCCAGGTGCAGGAGATGATGGGCAAGCTCGCACGGGCCGACGAGCTGGAAAAGGAGAACGCCGAGCTGAAGAACCGGCTGGGGCGCCTCGCCGCCGACTTCGAGAGCTACCGCCGCCGCACCCAGGAGGACGTGGACGCGGCGCAGGGGCAGGGGGTGGCGAAGGCTGCCGAGGCCCTGATGCCCGTGTATGACGACCTTGACCGGGCGCTGAGCATGGGCACGGGCGACCCCGCCAAGCTGATTCCCGGCATGCAGGCTGTCCAGAACAAGGTGCTGCTGGTCTTCAGCGGGCTGGGCCTGGAAGTCACCGGGCGCGAGGGCGAGGTCTTCGATCCCCGCTGGCACGAGGCGATTCAGGTCGTCCCTGCCGACGAGGACGACGTGATCGTGCAGGTTTACCAGCTCGGCTTCCGCATGGGCGACCGCTCGGTGCGGCCCGCGCGGGTGGTGGTGGGGAAGAAACAGTGAGCACCCCGTGGTCAGCCGCCAGCCCTTGACGACTCTGTTCCCGCTGGCGGCTGGCCGCTGAACGCTGGAGGCTCCCTATGGCATACCAGGATTACTACAACGTCCTCGGCGTCACGCGCGGCGCCTCGGACGCGGACATCAAGAGCGCGTACCGCAAGCTCGCAAAGGCTTACCACCCCGACAAGAATCAGGGCGACGAGAAGGCCGCCGACAAGTTCAAGGAAATCGGGGAGGCGTACGCGGTCCTCTCCGACCCGGAGAAGCGCAAGCTCTACGACCAGTTCGGCCACACCGGGCAGGTGCCGCCGGGCTACGGCGACGCGGGCAACTTTCAGGGCGGCGACTTCGCGGGCTTTGATCCCTCGCAGTTCAGCGACTTCTTCCAGGGCCTGTTCGGCATGGGAGGGCGGCGGGGCGGCGGCTTCCAGGGGGGCACGGGGGGCTTTCCGGGCGGCGGGCAGGTCAACCTCGACGACCTGCTGGGCGGCATCGGCGGCACCCAGGGGCGGAGATTCGTGCAGAACGTGGAGGGCGAGTTGCAGGTCACCCTGCAGGAAGCCTTCACCGGGTCCGACGAGGTCATCAACGTGGACGGCAAACGCCTCGCCCTGCGCGTGCCCGCCGGAACGCGCGACGGCTCCCGGCTGCGGCTGGCGGGACAGGCGCCGGGGGGCGGCGACGTACTGCTCACCATCCGGGTACTGGAAGACGCCCGCTTCGACCTGGAAGGCGACGACCTGATCACCACAGTGGACGTGCCCGCTCCCGTCGCGGCGTTGGGCGGCTCCGTCACCGTGCCCACCCTGGGAGGCAACGTGACCCTCACCGTCCCGCCCGGCAGCACCGGGGGCCGCCGCATGCGCCTGCGTGGGCAGGGCTGGCCGAGGCGGGACGGCACGCGGGGCGATCTCTATGCCCGGCTGAACCTGACGGTGCCGCGCGACCTCACCGACGAGGAACGGGAGCTGTACCGCAAGCTGCGTGACCTGCGTCCGTGAACCGTCCAACGAGAAGGGCCGCCTCTTCACCGGGCGGCCCTTCTGCCGTGTGCGGTTACTGGGGATCGGCGCTGGGCTGGCTGACTCCTTGCAGGGCGGTCTCGTCAGCGTCCCCACCGGTACGGACGGCGAGGTCCCCGAGGCTGACCATCCCCACGACCTTGCCGCCGTCCGTGACGGGCAGGCGGCGAAGCTGGCGGTCGGCCATCTCGCGGGCGGCCTCCTGCACGTCGGTGTCGGCCTCCATCGTGAAGACGCTGCCGGTGGTGTAGTCGGTCACGGCGGTGCCGTAGTCGTGACCGTAGGCGACGGCCCGAATCACGATGTCGCGGTCGGTGATGATCCCGCTGGGGTGGTCCCCATCCATCACCAGCACGGCCCCGATGTCCTGTTCGAGCATCAGGGTGGCGACTTCCTTGAGGGTGGCCTGGGGGTCCACGGTCACGGGGCTGGACGTCATGATCTCGCGAAGGGTAGGCATGAGGGGACCTTACTCCGTGAAAGCGCCCGGTCCGGTGGGAGAGAGCTAAAGGGGCCGAAAGAAGAGGAGAAGGCGCGTGGCCCTCTCCCCTGTCCCCGACTTGCAGCTCAGCGCATCAGCCAGTCGAAGCTCGTCTTCATCAGCAGGGCGCGGCTCTGGGGCGTCAGGCCCTCCAGTCCGAAGCCCATGTTGACGGTGCGGTAAGCGCCCGCATCGTTGGCGACGATGGCTCCGGCATTCTCGCCCGCGTTCTGGGCCGAGATGCGCGGCGCGGGGGTCTGGGCCTGGGTCCGGGGCTGCCCGCCGAAGATCTGGTTCAGGAGGCCGCCGATCAGATTCGCCGCGAGGCGCTCGACCAGCCCGCGCGGGTCCTGCACCTTCTGCCCGGCACGGGTGGTGTTGGGATCCACCCGGATGCTCTGGGCGGTGATGGTGCCCGCCGTGGCGTTCGCGCTCCCCCACGAGGCGACGACCTGTGAGCCGCTGAGGTCCGCAATCACGTCGGGGTAGTACTGGTTGCCCGCGCTGCCCGCCGCGTTCAGGGTGAAGGCCGTGTTGCCAAAGGCGCCGCGCGTCACGAAGCGGGGGTTGCCCGAGCTATCTGCCACGAAACGGGTCTTGAGGGTGCCCGTGTAGAAGGCGCTGCCCCCGATGTCGTAGCCCACGTCCTGCCCGGTCACGAGGAGGCGGCCCCCACCCGCGAGGTACTGGCGCAGCGTGTTCTGGTCCTGCGCGGTCAGGGTGTTCTGGTACTGCTCGCCCGTCGCCCACAGCACCACGTCCACCCGCTGCATCTCAGAAAGGGGCACCGCGCCCTGGGTCTGGGTGTTCCACACGAAGGCGCCGCCCGCTGCCGCGTTGGCCCGGATCGCGTCGCGCAGCGCGGCCGTCACGTCGGCGCCCTGACCCATGTCGTCGTCCACAAGCAGGACGCGGGGCTTGGTGCTGCCCGCAGGCGGCGTGGGCGTGGGGGCCGGGGTGGGCGCGGGAGCGGGAGCCGGAGCCGGCTGAGCCGCGACGGGCTTGATAAAGCAGCCCTTGCGGACGCCGGGAGCGGGGTCACTGCCCCACTCGGCCACCGTGCAGTTGAAGCCGTCGGTGCCGATGCCTGTCAGGTAGCGCCCGGCCGTCCCGAAGGCCGCCTCGCGCTGGCCCTTGAAGTCGCAGAACCCGCCTTCCACCGCACACAGGTCGAAGCCTGCCGGTCCCGTGGGGTTGGCCGGAGCGGGGGCCGGGGTGGGTGCCGGAGTCGGCGTAGGGGCGGGAGTCGGCGCCGGAGTGGGAGCGGGCGTCGGGGCCGGGGTCGGCGTGGGGGTCGGTGCCGGAGTGGGCGCCGGGGTCGGCGCGGGCGTCGGGGCCGGGGCCGGAGTGCCCGCCGTTACGCCCAGCTTGCCCAGCGCTCCGGGCACGCTGATCAGCCCGTAGCCGACGTTGTTGTTCTTGCTGCCTGCGTTGCTGGCGGAGGTGTACAGCGCGTTCTTGATCGCGTCCACGCCCGTGCCCGGCTTGGCCGAGAGCATCAGCGCGACGGCGCCCGCCGCGATGGGGCTGGCCTGAGAGCTACCGCTCAGCGCTCCGTACTGCCCGTTGGGGAAGGAGCTGGTGATTGCCACGCCGGGAGCAGCGATGTCGGGCTTCACAAAAACGCCGTTGATCTGTCCCTGCCACGCAACCGGACCCCGGCTGCTGAAAGACGCGACCTGCCCGTTCTGGTCCACAGCCCCGACCCCGATGGCGTCGGGGATGTTGCCAGGGCTGCCCGTGCTGCCTGCGGTCGGGCCAAAGTTGCCGATGGCGAACACGGGCGCCACGCCCGCCTTGAGCATGTTCTGCACCGGCACGATGAACTCGTCGTATGTGCCGGGAATCCCCAGGCTCATGTTCACGACCTGGGCGCCGTCGTTGGTGTCGGCGTTGTTGTCGGGGTCGAGCACATACTGCATCCCCGCGATCACCTGCGCGAAGGTGCCCTCGTTGTTGGGGAGGACCAAGGCACTGATCAGCCGGGCTTCGGGGGCCACGCCCACCGTCTTGCCCGCGATCAACCCGGCGGTGTGGGTGCCGTGGTTGGTGGTGTCGCGCGGGGTGCTGCCGATGCGGTCGCCTTCTGCGTTGAACTCGGCGAAGGCGGCGATACGGCCCGCGTACTCGGGGTGGTTGGGGTCAATACCGCTGTCGAGGTGCCCTACCCGGATGTTCTGCCCCCGGAAGCCCGAGGCCCACGCCTGGGGCGCCCCGATGCTCTGGAGGTGCCACGGGGTCCCGGTCGGCGCCGAGGCCGCGCTGAGGGCCGCCGCGCGGGGAATCTGCACCTTGAAGTTCTCGAACACCGCGTCCACGAAGGGCAGTGCCGCGAGCGCCCGCGCCTGCACTGGGGTCAGCGGCAGGAAGATGCTCTGGTCGAGCCACAGCTGGGTGACCCGGCCCGAGTTCACGGCCTGGTTGATGAACCCGGCGGCGGGGCCAAGCTGCGCGAGCCGCGCCTGAAGCTGCTGGCGCGAACTCTTGAACAGCGCCCGGCCCCGGTCGGTGTTGCTGAACTTGAAGCGCACGATCACGCCCGTGGGCGTCTGGTCGCCGCGCTGCGCCCGCTGCAGCAGCGTGGGCGAGAGCGTTCCAGCCTCGGCGAGGCTGGCGCTGCCCAGCGTCAGGGCGGCGCCAAGCAGCAAAGTGGCCTTGGTCTTGGTCATACCCGGCAGCCTAGCGGCCTCCCCGTGACGCCCCCTGAAGCGGACGTGAGGACGCCTTGAGGCGGCGTCAGGGGCGGGTCAGTCGCCGGGGGTACCCGGCACCGGGAGCCTGTTCTCCCCGGACCGGGCGCTGGCTGGATTCCGTTGCGGCGTGTGCCGGGCGACGACGCGGCGGAGCGCCGACCTAGCGGGCGTACTGCACGATCACGCGGCCATCGCTGGTGCGGCCATTCATCATGCTGAAGCGGGAGACACTCAGGACCGTCTGCCCCCCCTTGAGGGAAACGAGCTGCACAATCAGGTTGATGCCGTTTTGCGTGTAGGGGTTGTTGCCGCGCAGGTTCCACTCGAAACCGCTCTGCACGTCAAGCGCCCGCTCCTGGGCGTTGTCGGCCGCAAAGATCTGAGGCTTGCCAGAAAATCCCTCGGGAGCACGCAGCTCACCGGTCAGCAGGTCGATCTCCAAGCCGCGCAGCACCCCGTCCAGACCTGCCACGTCCCCGAAGCGCAGGCGGCTGCCCTCGCGGGTCGCGGGGAGCTTGATCCGCTTGCCCGTCGGCGCGAGTGCGGGCTCGAACAGCAGGTAGCTGTCGAACTCGGCGCGGCTGATGCCCAGCCGGGGGTCGTAGGCGAGCTTCTCGCCGCGCTGGAACTTGTTCATGATCGTCCGCAACGCCTCCCGGTCGCCCCCCAGCTCCGCGACCCGGCCGGTCAGGGTCATGATGAGGCGGCTGGCCTGCCAGTCCATCAGCTGGGCGCTCTGGCCCGGCTGCGGCAAGAGGCCCACCAGCCGGGTCAGCCAACCGCTCGGCAGCGGCATCCCCACCGGGGCAGCCTGGACCCCCACTGGAGCCAGGGCCACACTGCCCAGAACCAGCAGCATCAGGGAAAAGCGAAGGGCGTGCATGCCACGGCGGAGCATACGCGCCCAGGGTGAGAATTTTCCCCCACCCGCGCCTCATATGACCCCACCCTGCCGTCAGACGGGCGTCAGCCTGGGGGGGGATCGGGGGGTCAGGCCTTGCCGACGCTGCCCAGCACCCGCAGCTTGTGCTCGACGATCTGGCTCATCAGGTCACGGGCAGGGCCAAAGATCTTGCGGGGGTCGAACTCCTTGGGGTTTTTCTGGAGGGCCTCGCGGATGGCGACGGTGCTGGCGAGGCGCAGGTCGGTGTCCACATTGACCTTGGCGATGCCGTGCCCGGTCGCCCGCTGAAGATCCTCGTCCGCGATGCCCGCCGCGTCCCCGATCTCGCCGCCCCCGTCACGGAACCGCTGCACGATCTCGGCCGGAACGCCGGAGGAGCCGTGCGCGACGAGCGGGATGGTCGTCAGCGAGGCGATCTTCTCGATGCGGGCATGGTCGATGTAGGGACGGCCCTTACCCTTGTACGCCCCGTGCGAGGTGCCGATGGCAATGGCGAGGTAATCGGTGCCCGTCTGCTCGATGAACTGCACGGCTTCCTCGGGGTCCGTCAGGAAGGCGTCCTTCTCGTCCACGACGATGTGCTCCTCGATGCCGCCGAGGCGCCCGAGTTCGGACTCCACGCTGATGCCCATCGCGTGCGCGGCCTCCACGACGCGGCGAGTCTCCTTGACATTCTCCTCAAAGGGGTGGTGCGAGGCGTCGATCATGACTGAGGTGAAGCCCATCTTGATCGCCTTCAGCGCCGACTCGTAGGACGAGCCGTGGTCGAGGTGCAGCGCGACGGGCACGGTCGCCCTGTGCGCGAGGTCGATGACGATGTTGGCAAGGTCCTGGCCGCCGTACTTGATGGCACCTTCCGACATCTGCACCATCACGGGCGCCCGCAGCCGCTCGGCGGTGTGAATGATCGCCTGGGTGATCTCCATATTGTTGGTGTTGAACGAGGGAACGCCGTAGCGCCCCGCGCGAGCGGGAACCAGAATGTCGTTGCCGGTGACGAGCATGAGTCCTCCTTGGGTGGGCCTTCCCGGTAGACCGAGTGGGCCGGAATGTGCCTCAACATCCTAACCCGGCCGGGTCCAGCGTCCCCGGACACCCGGCCGGGACTCAGGCGGGCAGGGGTAGGATGGACCCATGACCCCCACCCTCCCCACGCGGCCCGACGTGGACTTCGCGGCCCGGTTCTCGGCCCGTGCCGGGCGCATGAGTGTCAGCGCCATCCGCGAACTTCTGAAGCTCACGCAGCGCCCCGAGATCATCTCGTTCGCGGGGGGCCTGCCCGCCCCCGAGCTGTTCCCGCTGGACGCGATCCGCACGGCCGCCAACACGGTTCTCGACCGCTACGGCCCCGCCGCCGTGCAGTACGGCACGACTGAGGGCCACCTGCCGCTGCGCGAGTGGATCGCCGCCCAGACCCCCGGGCTGACGCCGGGGCACGTGCAGATCGTGACCGGCAGCCAGCAGGGCCTCGACCTGCTGGGCAAGATTCTGATTGACGAGGGCGACGTGGTGCTGGTGGAAGCCCCGACCTACCTGGGGGCGCTGCAATCCTTCCAGCCCTACGGCCCGCGCTATGTGGAGCTGCCCACCGACGAGCACGGCATCGACGTGGACGCGCTGGAGGACGTGCTGAAGGCGCACCCGGCCAAGCTGCTGTACGCGATTCCCAACTTCCAGAACCCCACCGGGCGCACCCTGAGCCTGGAGCGCCGCCGCCGATTGGTCGAGCTGACCGCCCAGTACGGCGTGCTGGTGCTGGAAGACGACCCTTACGGCAAGCTGCGCTTCCGGGGCGAGGCGCTGCCCAACCTCTTCACGCTGGGCCTGGAGCACGCGGGCGGCGACCCCGAGCGCAACCACGTGCTGTACTCGGGGTCCTTTTCCAAGACGCTGGTGCCGGGGCTGCGCGACGCCTGGGTGCAGGGGCCGCACCTCATCATCGAGAAGCTGGTGCAGGCCAAGCAGGGCGCCGACCTGCACACGCCGATTTTCAACCAGATGATCATCACCGAGCTGGTGGCAGATGTGCTGCCGCGTCAGATCGAGATCGTGAAAAAGGCCTACGGCGAGCGGGCGCAGGACATGGTGGGCCGCATCCGCGAGCACTTCCCGGCGGGGGTGCAATTCACCGAGCCCGAGGGCGGCATGTTCCTGTGGGTCACGCTGCCGGAGGCGCTGGACACCACCGAACTGTTCCCGCGTGCCCTGGAACGCGGCGTGGCCTACGTGCCGGGCCGCCCCTTCTTCGCGCTGGGCGGCGGGGCCAACACCATGCGCCTGAGCTATTCCAGCGCTGGCCCCGAGCAGATCGAGCGCGGCATCCGGGCGCTGGCCGAGACGTTCCGGGAGGCGATGGACTGAGTTGGAGACGGGAAGAGGAGGCCTCCGCGTGGGGGCCTCTTTTTCGTTCACCCGCCGGGCCAAAGCCTGTCATGCTGCGCGGGTGATCTCGCGGCGCAGATACTGGAGTTCGCTGGGGCTTGTGGCGCTCGTTTCGGGAGGGCTGGGGTGGTTCGTGCCGCAGGTGGTGGATGCGTTCACGCCCACCCGTCAGAAAATGTTGACCCAATTCCTCAGCGCCAATCTGGGAGGGCATCCCGACTTTGCCGCGTTCGGCGTGATCGAGGATGACCGGGCGTTGCGAGTCTCCGTTCTCAACCCAACCGGGTTACGAACTGTTCTACCCGCCGAATATGACGAGCTGACGCAGGGAGCCCGGTACGACCCTGACTGTCTCGGGGCATGGCACATCCTGCTTCAGGCCACGCCGCCACATGGGGACGACCCCGGCTACACCGACTACCGGGAATGGCGCTGGCCCGTCACCGTGGAATTCGGGGCCACCCGGCCCGGCACGGTGGAAGCCCACCTGAAGCGATTCTCTTTCCCTGCCGCCGTATGGCGCACCCCCGGCCCCCCCGCCCAGTGCCGCCTCTGACTCCCCAGCCCCGCTATCATCCCCCCGATGACCCCGCCGCCGACCCCTCCCGAGGCTCCCCTGGGCGTGTTCGACTCCGGTGTCGGCGGCCTGAGCGTGCTGGCCGAGTTGCGCCGGGCGCTGCCGGGACAGGACTTCCTGTATCTCGCGGACACGGCCCATGTGCCCATCGGGGGGCGGCCCGACGAGGAAATTCGTTATCTCACCGACCGGGCGGTCTCGGCGCTGCACGCGCGGGGGGCGGGGGGCGTGGTCGTGGCCTGCAACACGGCCTCGGCGTTCAGCCTGACGCACCTGCGGGAGCGGTACGGCCCGGACTTCCCCGTGATTGGCCTCGTGCCCGCCGTCAAGCCCGCCGTGGCCGCCACGCGCACGGGGGTGGTGGGCGTGCTTGCCACGCCGGGGACCCTGCGCGGCACGCTCCTCAAGGACGTGATCGAACGCTTCGCGCACCCGGCCGGAGTGCGGGTCCTGACCGCTGTGAGCGCCGAACTCGTGCCGCTGGTGGAGGCGGGGCAGGCGGGGGGCGAGCGGGCGCGGGCCGTGCTGCGCGAGGTGCTGACGCCGCTGGCGGGGGCGGGGGCCGATCAACTCGTGTTGGGCTGCACCCACTATCCCTTCCTGGCCCCGAGCATCCGCGCCGAGTTCGGGGACACCTTCGCGCTGGTGGACTCGGGGGCGGCGGTGGCGCGGCACACCCGCAACGTGCTCTCGGCGTCGGGAAGGCTGCGGGAGGGGACGGGGGGCGGGCACGTCACCTACCTCGTGACGGGGGACCCAGCGGCGGCGCGGCCGGTCATCGCTCTTCTCATGGGCGAAGACGGGCACAATGTCACGGTGCAGCAGGTGACGACTTGACCTCTTCCCCCTCTTCCCGGCTTCCCGTGCGCGAGGGCCGCGACCTCCTGACCCCCCGGCCGCTGACGCTGGAGCGGGCCATCAACCCCCACGCGCCCGGCAGCGCCCACCTGAAACTCGGGCGCACGGAAATCCTGGCGACCGTGAGCATCGAGGACAAACCCGCCCCCCACATGCGCGGCAAAAAGGAAGGTTGGCTGACCGCCGAGTATGCCATGCTGCCCCGCGCCACCACCGACCGGCAGGCCCGCGAGCGCAACCTGCAAAACGGTCGCCGCCACGAGATTCAGCGGCTGCTCGGGCGGGCGCTGCGGGCCAGCATCGACCTGCGGCACTTTCGCAACCAGACCCTCTACGTGGACTGCGACGTACTGGTCGCCGACGGCGGCACCCGCGTCGCCAGCGTGCTGGCCGGGTACGCTGCGCTGCACGACCTGTGCGACCGCCTGATCCACTCCGGCACGCTGACCGAGTGGCCGCTGGTCCACACGGTCGGCGCCGCCAGCGTGGGGCTGGTGGGCGACGAATTGCGCGTGGACCTCGACTACGCCGAGGACAAGGTGGCGCGGGCCGACCTCAACGTGGTCGCCACCGCCGGGGGGCTGGTCATCGAGGCGCAGGGCGGCGCGGAGGAAGGCCCCATCTCGCCGGAGGAGTACGTGCGGCTGCTCACGGCGGGCGTGGAGGCGGTGGGCGGGCTCCTGCGGGAGCTGGAGCGGCAACTCTAGGCGAACCACCCTGGCTGGGCCGCGCCCCTATACTGACCTTTCAAGCCAAGGAGGCCACATGAGCGTGACGGGAGCCATTGGGCGGGCGCTGCTCGCCAGCATCTTCATCAAAAACGGGCTGGACCACCTTCAGAATCCCGAGCCCATCGTGCGGGCCACGCGCGGCGCGGAGATTCCCCAGCCCGAGCTGGCGGTCAAGGCCAACAGCGCCGTGCTAGTGGGCGCCGGAACGCTCCTCGCGCTGGGCATCGCCCCCCGCGCGGCGAGCGCGGCGCTGGCGATCAGCCTGGTGCCGACCACCGTGATCGGCCATCCCTTCTGGGACCGCGAGGGCCGCGAGCGTCAGCAGCAGCAAAACCAGTTCCTGAAGAACCTGGCCTTGTTTGGGGCGCTGTTGGCCGTGGGCAGCCGCCGCTAGGAGCGCTTACAGCTCCAACCCAGTTGGCGTCCGCGCCCCCGCCGGAATGGCCGTGACGAGCACCTCGTATTTGCCTGTCACGAAGACCTTGAAGCCCGCCTTTTGCAGTCCCCGGCGGGCTTCGGTCACGTCGGCGGCGAGCAGGCTGAGGTCGGGGCGGGCGAAGTTGCGGAGCCTCGCGCCGTAGCTCAGCAGCCCGTCGCGGTAGCGGGCATTGGGGTAGCCCAGCACGAAGCCCCCCGCAGGCGTGAGGTGGTGCCGCCGCAGGGCCGCGAGCAGCACGTCCTGCCGAATGCCGGGGCTCTGGAGCAGGCTCAGCGCGAGGATCAGGTCGAAGCGGCCTAACTCTGGACGGGGCAGGGTGGTCACGTCGAGTTCCAGGAAGGTGCCACCGGGATGCCGCCCCCGCGCTGCGGCGAGGGCCGAGGCGTCCAGGTCTACCCCGACGACTTCCAGCGTTCGGCCAGGAAAGGCCAACTCCAACGCGTCCAGTTCCCGGCCCCGGTTCACCCCCAGGGCGAGGACCCGGCCGCCCTCCGGGGGACTGACTCGGCGCAGGGCCTCCACCAGTGCGAAGAGGAACACCGGGTCTTCGAGCTTGTCGACCCGCGCCCAGCCGCCCCCCGCCCCGTAGCCCCCGGCGTCGGGTTCGGGTGTATTCGCCCAGGCCCGCAGCCGCAGTCGCACGCGCCCTTCCCCCGCCCGCTCCGGGGTGAGCAGGTGTGCTCCCAGCAGGTCCGCGAGGTCGGTCCAGGCTTGCCAGGGGCGGTGCAGGCCGTGCGCGGTCGCCTCCCCCGCGTAGAGGCCCAGCCCCAGGTCGGGGTCGGGAACGGTGAACGTGACCTCGCCCGCTTCGGCCAGAGTCACGCGGAGGGCGGGCAGGATCACGGACATCGGTTCGTGGGTGAAGTGCAGGGTAGCGGGTAGGGACACAGCGCGTCCGAGCCTACCCTGGGGTAGTTAAGTGGACCAAAGGACGCGGCCCAGACCGGGAAGGTCTGAGCCGCCGTGAGAGGAGTTGTCTCAGGGGCGCAGCATAGAAGCGAGCTGGCGCAGGCCGTCCTGATCGGCAGCGGGGGCCATCTGCGCGGCCTGCTCGGTGGCGTCGGCGATGGACGGCAGCATGGCCGCCGCGCCGTCAAGGTCACCGCTTTCCAGCATGGAGCGCAGGCTGGAGAGCTGCCCCGTCAGGGCGCCTCCCGCGCCGCCCAGGGTCTGCTCCCAGGCCGAGATATTGCTGATGGCGCTGCTGGCATCCAGGCCAGTCACGCCACCCTGAAGGGCTTGCAGGGTCTGCTGAAGCTGCTCATTCATCTCCCTACCTCCTTTTTGATGGTGCCCCGCCATCTCACTCCGCTGGGGCGGGGCAAGCTGTAAGCGTTCATGCAGGTGTGCCCAGAGGTGAAGCCCCGCTTCAGGTGAGTGTGGGACCCCCCACACCCGCGCCCATTGCGGGGGCGTCTGCTGGGGCATGACGACACCCGACAGCCCCGCCGCCCGGCTGGAAGCCCGCCTGTTCCGGGTGCTGACCTCCGCCCACAGCAGTCCCGACGCCGACGCGCTGGTGGGGCGCCGGGCAGCCATCACCTTCCAGATCACGGACCCCGACGTGACGGTCCGGGTGAGTGGCCGCGACGGAACGCAGGCCGTGGTCACCACCGGCGAGGCGGCGCGGGAGGAGGACAGCGACCTCACCTTCGGCCTGAGTGCGCGGGTGGCCCACGAGCTGTGGGTGGGAAACCTCAACCCCGCCGCCGCCGTGCTCTCCGGCCAGATGACGATGCGCGGTCCGCTGACCCTCGCGCTGGCGCTGGCCCCCGGCATGCGGGCGATGCAGGCAGCGTACCGGGCGGCGGTGGAGGAGGACGGGGCGGCGGGGCGGGTCAGTACCCCCGGTGCGTGACCCGCGCTCCCTGCCCCTCCAGCCAGCCCGTCAGCACGCCCACCGCCGCCTTCACGCCGGGCGTGACCACCGGGCCGCCGAACCGCGAGAGCCGGACGAGGTGCGAACCGTCCTCCCGCGCGGTGATGCCGACGAGCACCTCTTGGGTCAGTTCGCCCTCCACGACATGCGCGAGGGCCACCCAGCCGTCCTTGCCGAGGCTGGCGTAGAGGTCCAGCAGCACGACGGTCCAGCCGTCGGGGTTGTCGCGGGTCACGCCACCACGGGCGGTGTGCTTGGCGAACGCGGTCGGGGCGAAGTCGGCGGGCAGGGTCAGAATGGCGTGGGGCACGGCAGGGACATCCTCGGAGTCGGGAAAGCGGGCGGCGGTGGTGGGGAACTCGCTCGCCAGGGCGGAGGCCGGGAGCGTCGGCACGAAACGGGCGTGCCGGGGGTCCAGGCCGAGGTCGCGCCACTTGCGGGCGTATTTGGTTTCCAGCGCGGCGGGGGGCGGGGACTTGGTGAGGTGGACGGCCATCACGCCGCTGGCCTCGGCCTCGCGGCAGGCGAACTCGAAATACTCCTCGTGGTCGGTGGTCAGCAGCACGGCACCGCCCGGCTTCAGGCGGCTCGCGGCCAGCCGGAAGAAGGGCACGCGCAGCAACCGGTGCTCCTCGTGCCCCGCCTTGGGCCAGGGGTCGGGAAAGTTCACCACGATGGCGTCCAGGGCTCCCGGCGGCACCACCTCGCGGATCAGGGGGGTGGCGGGCAGGCGGGTCAGCACGGCATTGCCCAGTCCCGCCGCCCGCAGCCGCCGCTCGGCCTTGAGCAGCGACGTGCCACTGATCTCCACCCCGAGGTAATTGGGCGCCTCCGGGAAGCTCGCAGCGAAGTGCGGCCAGAAGCGCCCGTCACCGAAGCCGACCTCCAGAATCCAGGGGTGCTCCGGCGTGTCCGGGTACAACCGGACGGGGCGGTCGGGGAAGTGGAAGTCCGAGAAGTTAAAGATCATGCCTCCCCCTCCCCCATCAGCTCGGCGGCGAGGCGGGCGGCGTCCTCCAGCACGCTGCGGTAGGTGTGGTCGCCCGGCGTGCAGCGGCCCAGGGCGTAGAGGTGGTCGAAGCGGGTCACCCGGAAGCCTTCCAACTCTGCGGGCGCGGGGGTCAGGAAGCGCACCGAGTAGGGCGGCGCCCCGTCCACCCCGGCCGCTTCCTGCTCGGCCCCGATCAGCCACACGCCCGAGCAGGCGAGGTCGTCAGCCAGGAAGTCGTAGGCGACCTCGGACAGCCGTCCGGCCTCCTCCATCGTGTCGCCGATCAGGAGGCGGCCCTTCAGGAACGCGCCCACCGCGAGCACCCCCCGGCGGGCGTGCAGGGCGGGGCCTTCCCAGGTGGACAGGGTGAGCCGTTCGCCTTCCTCCTCCAGCCCGGTCACGGTGCTTTGCAGCAGGTGGATGCCGGGGGTGGCCTCCACCTCGGCCTTGAGGAGGCGGTGGAAGGTCCAGCCGTCGGTGTCGGGGGCCATGCGGGTGGCGACCCCGGCGAACAGGCTGCCCTCGGGAAAGTCCGCGCCGTCTACCGTCGGGCCGTACAGGTTGCCGAGGTGGTCCAGGGCCTGGGTGACGAGGAGCACGTCCTGCCCGGCGCGGGCCAGCCGCCACGCGAGTTCGGTCCCGGCGAGGCCCGCGCCGATCACGGCCACATCGTAGAGGTGCCCCGGCTGCGGCAGGCTGCGGGGAGAAAGGGGACCAGACATCGGGACGAAGTGTAGGGCATCGGGGCGTCCCTTCTCCCCTTCCCCACCGTCCCTTCACACGGTCAGCCCGCCTACCGTCGGCGGCGGCGCAGGCCCCCTAGCGTGGACGGCATGACTCAGATGGGAGAGCAGGGCGGCAGGGTCCTCACGCGCAGTGAAGCGACCGCACACGGCGGGCGCAACGGCTACATCGAGACGCCAGACCACCACCTCGGCGTCAAGTTCAGCGTGCCGCAGGAACTCGGCGGGGACGGCGGCGTGGGCACCAACCCCGAGCAACTGTTCGCCGCCGCCTACGCCGCGTCCTTCCAGAGCGCCATCGGCATGGTCGCCCGGCGCGACGGGATCACCTTCGGGACCTCGCAGGTGACCGGGGTGGTGGGCCTGCGCCGCGAGGACGACGCGGACCCCAGCTATCACCTCGACGTGGAGCTTCGCGTCCTGCTGCCGGGCCTGAGCCGCGAGCAGGCCGAGCGGATGGTGCAGGAGGCGAAGGCCCTGTGCCCCTACTGCCGCGCCCTGGGTGAGTCGGTGGGCGTGCGACTGACGGTGGTGGACGAGGAAGCGGGGGGGTAGAGCGACCCCTCACCCTGCTGCTGCGCAGCGCCCCTCTCCCAGGGGAGAGGAGTGAAACTCTTTTGACTCGGCCTGGGTCCCGAACCGCTCAGCGGTCGGTCGTCGCCGTGTACGTGCCGTCCGCGTTCGCCGTGAAGGTCACCGTGCCCTGACGGTCGGTTCGGTAGACGCGGGCGCCGGTCTCGCGGTAGAGGTTCAGGGCCGTCTGGGTCGGGTGCCCGTAGTTGTTCTCCCCCACGCCGATCACCACGTTCTCGGGTCGCACGGTGGCGAGCCAGGCCGGATGATCGCCATTGGCCGCGCCGTGGTGAATGCTCTTGTAAAGCTGGAAGGGACCCTTGATCTCGGGTCGGTCCTGCTCCAGCCACGCCTCGGTCTCGGGCTTCTCGCTGTCGCCGGTCAGCAGGGCGCGGAACTCCCCGAACTCGATCCGCACGCCCACGCTGTTCTCGTTCTGGTCGTCGCCCATGCCTGGAGGCGGGGCGATGACCCGGACCCGCACGCTGCCGAGGTTCACGACCTGCTTGTTCGCCTTCTGGAAGGTGGTCCCGGCCTCCTCCAGCGCGTTCACCAGCCGCTCCCAGGTCTGGGTGGTCCCGGCAATGCCATTGTTAATGAACAGGGTCGGTTTGGCCCGCTGCGCCGCCGGAACCAGCCCCGCGATGTGGTCAGCGTCGGCGTGGCTGGCGACCATCAGGTCGATCTTGTCCACCCCGTAGGTTTCCAGGTGCCCGCGCATCCGCTCGCTGCTGCGGCCCCCGTCGTAAAGCAGGGTCTTGCCTTCGGGACTGCGGACGAGGATGGCGTCGCCCTGCCCCACGTCCAGAAAGCGGATGACCATCTGCCCGCTAGGAGTCTGGGTCTCGGTCTCCCCGTCCCCACTGCCCCCGCTGAGCACTTCCTTGCCCGCGCAGGCGGCCAGCCCAGCGGTCAGCAGCAGCACGAACAGCCCCAGCAGGTCGGACGGTCCCGGCCCGCCCCGGCGCTTGCCCTTCGCTTTGGGGGCGGGTTTGCGGGTGGGGGCCTTTTTCGCGCGGGCGGGAGCCTTGCGGGAGGGGGCCGCTTTTCCCTTGGGGGTCGGTCGGGCGCTCACAGGTTGATCTCCTCTTCCCCGCCCTCGGCGTTCAGGGTCTCCAGTCGGTGCTGGGCGGCGCGGCGGCGGGCGGCAGTTTCGTCGGGCAGGAGGTGCAAGGTCACGCCGTCTGGCCCCTCTATCACCGCGAGCAGGTCCCCCTCACGCACCCCGGCGGGCAGGGCGTGCAGGGGCACGTCAAAAGTCAAGCCGCCTTCCCGTTCCACCCGTGCAAGGCGTCCCCGTGGACTGTCCTCAATGGCGTCCACTGTCCAGCGTTCCGGCCCGTCGTTCACGCCCCCAGCGTAGCGCGGCGGGCCACTTCTGCCCAGAGCGCACTCGGCCCGGCCATCTCCTCCCCTGTCACACTGCTCCCATGCGCCACGACGTGACCCTGCAAGGCGGCAACCTGACCCTGCGGCCCCTGACGGAGGGGGACATCCCCGCCCTGTGTGCCCTGGCCGAGTCCTGCGCGGACGAGTTGCGGCTGATGGGGTCGCCGCCGTCCAGCCCGGCCTACTACGCGGCGGCGCTGGAGGCCGAAGACGCCCTGCCCTTCGTGGTCGAGGTGGGCAGCGAACTGGCCGGAAGCACCCGCTACGGGGACATTCGCGCGGCGCACGCGGGCCTGGAAATTGGCTGGACGTGGCTGCATCCCCGCTGGCACGGCACAGGCGTCAACCGCCGGATGAAACGGCTGCTGCTCGCGCACGCCTTTGAGCAGATGGGGATGGAGCGTGTGCAGCTCAAGACCGATATCCGCAATGTCCGCTCCCAGCGGGCCATAGAGGGACTGGGGGCCGTGCGCGAGGGCGTCCTGCGCTCGCACCTGCGGCGGCCCGACGGGACCATGCGCGACACGGTGATGTATTCGGTGGTGCGGGCGGAGTGGCCGGACGTGCGGGCGCGGCTAGCAGAAATGGCCTAACCTCCCGCCCCTTCCCTACCCGGCGGGGCATAGTGGGGGCGCAACCTCAACCCATATTCCGGCCCTCCCCACGCGGACGGCCCCAGGAGACTCCATGCTCGATCAGGCCCTTGTCGCCGAAGTGCTGACCCTCGCCCGCGCGGGTGGGGCGGACTTCTCGGAACTCTTTGTGGAAGACAGCGTGAACACCAACCTCCGGCTGCACCAGGGGGAGGTGAAGGACGCGGGCGGCGGCAACCTGTTCGGCGCCGGGCTGCGGCTGCTGTACGGCACGCGGGTGGTGTACGCCTACACCAACGACGTGACCCCGGCGGGCCTGCGTGACCTCGCGGGTCAGGTGGCGCGGGCACGCGGCGCGGCGGGCGAGACGGACGCCGTGGGCGCGGGTGGCCTGGACTTCCGGCGGGTGGACGCGCCGCCCCTGTACGTGGCGCGGCAGCATCCCCTGCACGCGGCGGGCCGCGACAAGCTCGCGCTGATGCGCCGGGCACACGGCGGCGCGGCGGGCGTGGGCGACGTGAAGACGGTGGACGTGAACTACCTCGACCGGGTGCAGCGCGTTCTGGTCGCCAACTCGGAGGGGCTGTGGGCCGAAGACGAGCGCGTCTGGACCCGCCTGTCTGTCACCGCCATCGCGCAGGACGGCACCCTGCGTCAGACCGGCTTCTACGGCCCCGGCGCCGGGCAGGGGCTGGAGTTCTTCGATGACCTGGCCCCCGAGTCCATCGGCGCGGAGGCCGCCCGCATCGCCAACGCCATGCTGCGGGCCGGGTACGCCCCCGCTGGGAAGCTGCCCGTCGTGATTGGCAACGAGTTCGGCGGCGTGATCTTCCACGAGGCCTGCGGGCACATCCTGGAGACGACGGCGGTGGAAAAGAACGCCAGCGTCTTCGCGGACAAGCTGGGCGAGAGGATCGCCCACGAGTCGGTCAGCGCCATCGACGACGGCACCATTCCCGGCTCGTGGGGCATGGTCACGGTGGACGACGAGGGCATGAAGGGTGAGCGCACGGTCCTGATCGAGAACGGGGTCCTGAAGTCCTTCATGGTGGACCGGGTGGGCAGCATGAAGACGGGGTATGCCCGCACCGGCAGCGGGCGGCGGCAGAACTACACCTTCGCCCCGGCCAGCCGGATGCGCTCGACCTTTATCGACAACGGGCAGGAGACGCCCGAAAGCCTGATCGGGCAGGTTTCGCACGGCATCTACGCCCGGCGGATGGGCGGCGGCAGCGTGACGCCCGGCACCGGGGACTACAACTTTGCGGTGAACGAGGCGTACATGATCCGGGACGGCGAGATCGCCGAGCCGCTCAAGGGCGCGTCGCTCGTCGGGAACGGGGCACAGGACCTCCGCCACATCGTGGGCGTGGCGGGCGACCTCGCGCTGGGCCAGGGTATGTGCGGCAGCATCTCGGGGTCCCTGCCGACCGACGTGGGACAGCCGCACATCCTGATTTCGGAAATCACCGTGGGAGGCCGCGTATGACCGCAACGAGTGAACAGCAACTCTCCCTCCCCGACGCCCGCGCCTACCTGCTGGAGCGTGCCCGTGAGCGCGGCGTGACGCTGGAGGTCTACGGACAGCGCACGAACGCGACGAGCATCCGCGCCTTTGACGGCGACGTGAGCGAGTTCAAGCTCTCGGCGCGGCAGGGAGTGGCGTTGCGGGCGGTGGTGCGCGGGGCGTGGGGCCACTCGTTTAGCGAGAACCTGTCGCGGCCCGCGCTGGACCGGGCGCTCGACATGGCGGTTCAGAACGCCGAACTCGTCGCCCCGGAGCCGGGCGCGGGCCTCCAGAACTGGCCGCCGCCCCCCGCGCTGGACCTGTACGGCGAGGGCCTCAGCGGGGTCACGGTGGAGCAGAAAGTGGGCGTGGCGCTGGACCTGGAACGCGCCGCGCGGGAAGCCGACCCCCGCGTCACCAGCGTGCCCTACGGCGGCTATCAGGACGGCGACGTGTACGGCACCGTCGCCAACACCGAGGGGCTGGAGCGCGAGGACCGCCAGCTCTACGCGATGAACATGATCGCGCCGCTGGTGAGCGAGAACGGCCAGAACAAGATGGGCCGCGACTGGCAGTTCACCCGCGAGTTCACCGAACTGGACCCCACCCGCACGGCGATCTCGGCGGTGGAGGACGCGATGGCCCTGCTGGGCGCCAAACCCGCGCCCAGCGGCACCTTCCCGGCCCTGATCTCCGGGGACTGCCTCGCGCAGTTGCTGATGCTGTACTCCGGCATGTTCAGCGGCAAGATGGTGGAGGAAGGCAAGAGCCCGCTCGCCGGGCGGCTGGGCGAGCAGATCGCCTCGCCCCTCGTCACGCTGGTGGACGACGCCACCCTGCCGCGCGGCCTGAGCTCGCGGGCCTTTGACGCCGAGGGCTGCCCGAGTGCGCCCCTCACGCTGATTGAGGCGGGGCGGCTGACCGCTTTCCTGCACAACGCGCAGACCGCCGCCCGCGCGGGGACGCAGAGCACCGGGCACGCGGCGCGGCAGGGCCTTCAGGGCACGGTGGGCGTCGCGCCCAGCAACCTCGTGCTTCAGCCGGGCGGGACGGACGCGGCGGCCCTCGCCTCCGGCCTGACCGGGCTGCGGCTGACCGGCGTGTCGGGCGGGCACGCGGGCGCCAATCCCATCACCGGGGACTTCTCCCTCCAGGCCGAGGGCTTCTGGCTGGAGGGGGGCGAGGTCGCGCACCCGCTGGAGGTGTTCACGGTGGCGGGGAACATCCTTGACCTGCTCGCGGGCATAGAGGCCGTCGGGAACGAACTGGAAGACACTATGTACGGGGTAAGCGCTCCGGCCGTGCGTGTCTCGGGGCTGGCGGTGGGCGGCAGTTGAGCGGCTGGCGGGATTGGGCGGGCAGCCCACAGGATCTCGCCGCGCTCGCCCGGCTGACCTCTGCGCAGTATCCCGACGCACCGATCACCGCCGAAGGCATTGCCCGTCATCTGAAACAGACCGATTCACAGCGGCCATTTCTGGTGCGGTTCGCTGTGCAGGAGGGGCGGGAGGTTGCCTTCGTGGAGTCCTATCCGCTGAAGAATGGAACCTTTCTACTGGAGCTCGCCGCTCCTGGGCGGCCCGACCTGGGTGCGGCGCTCCTGACCCACGCGCACGGCTGGGCGCAGCAGCGTGGGGCGCAGGCGTGGGAGATCTCTGTCCGGACCGGGGACGGACGCTTGGAGTGGCTGACGGCGCAGGGCTTTTCTGTCCAGGGCGGCGCGGACGGGTGGAAGTGGGCGGAGCCGGGTCAAGCCGCTCTGCCGCCGGGGGTCAGGGCCGAACCGGTGGGAGATGACCCTGGGCGCCAGGACAAGCTCCGGCACGCCATCAACGCCGGACGGCAGGAGCTGGGCCTTCCCCCCTTTGATGAGCGGGGCTTTACCGAGAACGTTCTGGAATACGGCGTGTTGCGCCCCGACCTGCTGTGGCTGGCCCTGACCCGGACAGACGAGGTCATCGGCGCGGCCACCTTGCATGTCTGGGAGGCCGGGGCGCACGCCGAGGCTCTGTGGCTCAGCGTCTCACCTGGCTGGTGGCGACGCGGGTTGGGATCGGGACTGCTGGCCTATGCCGCCTCTGACGCCGCCCGGAGCGGCATCCCGCTGGTCAGCGCCAATTCCGGCCACAGCCAAGGTCATCTCATCCCGCTGTTGCAACGGGCGGGGTTCACGCCTTCAGGCGGCTGGCTGACCCTGCGGCAGTCCGTCGCCCCGTGATGGCGGTGCGAACGCCTCTCCAACTCCAGCTTGCCTGCGGGGGTCCGTTCCCTGACTGAGAACGGACCCCCCTCGCATTTTCTGCCCTCCGGGACACTTCCCTCCCCCGCCCCGGCGTAGACTCCACTCATGAAGTGGCTGCGCGACCAGAGCCTCGCTACAGTAGTGGAGAAGGTGGAAGCGGGCGAGCGCCTCTCCTTTGACGAGGGGCTGCGGCTCTACCACACCCGTGACCTCAATGCGCTGATGCGGCTGGCAAACCTGCAAAAGGAGCGGCTGCACGGCGACAAGGTCTATTTCGTGCATTCCATGCGGCTGGAGTTCACCAACATCTGCTACGTGGGCTGCACCTTCTGCGCCTTCGCCGCCCGCAAGGGCGAGGAGCGGGCCTGGGACTACTCGCCCGAGGAAGTCGCCGCGCAGGTCCGCCGCCGTTATCTGCCCGGCATCACCGAACTGCACATGAGCAGCGGGCACCACCCCAATCACCCGTGGGACTACTACCCCGAGATGGTGCGCCAGCTTCGGCAGAACTTCCCCGACCTCCAGGTCAAGGCGTTTACGGCGGCCGAGATCGAGCACCTCGCCAAGATCAGCAAGAAGCCCACCCTGGAAGTGCTGCGCGAGCTTCAGGCGGCGGGCCTCGCGGCGATGCCGGGGGGCGGCGCGGAGATTTTCGCCGACCGGGTGCGGCGGCAGGTCGCCAAGAACAAGGTCAAGGCCGAGAAGTGGCTGCAAATCCACCGCGAGGCCCACTCGCTGGGCATGCGGACAAACGCGACCATGCTCTACGGCCACATCGAGACGCTGGAGGAGCGGCTGGACCACATGCACCGCCTGCGGGAGTTGCAGGACGAGACGGGCGGCTTCCACGCCTTTATCCCGCTCGCTTTCCAGCCGCTGGGGAACACGCTCGCGCAGAACCTCGGCAAGACCGACTTCACGACCGGGCTGGACGACCTGCGGAACCTCGCGGTGGCCCGCATCTACCTCGACAATTTCCCGCACATCAAGGGCTACTGGGTGATGATCGGCTCGGAGCTGACGCAGGTGAGCCTGGACTGGGGCGTCTCTGACATCGACGGCACCATTCAGGAGGAGCACATCGCGCACGCGGCAGGGGCGACCTCCCCGATGGCGCTGTCGCAGGCGGGCATGGTGAAGATGATTCAGGATGCCGGGCGGGTGCCGGTGCTGCGCGACGCCTACTACCACGAACTGGAGACCTTCTCCCGTTCCGGCGCGGAGGCCGCCGACTAGGTGAAGCCCGGTGAGCGACCTCGACGCCGTGCTGAGGCTGGACGACGCCTGGAACGCCGCCTACCATCGCCGCGACCCGTCGGCGCTGGCAGAAATGCTCGCCGACGACTGGGTGGGCTTTTTCCCCGACGGGCGGGCGGTGTTCAGGGCCGAGTTGCTGGAGGGCATGCGCCAGAATCCCCCCGCCGCCCTGATGTTCGAGCGCCACGCAGCGCGGGTTCACGGGGATGCGGCCTTCACGCGCGGCACGCTGTATGCGAACGGCGTGCGGGTGCAGAGCTTTTTCCGGGTGTACGCCCGGCGGGAGGGGAAGTGGCGGGCGGTGGGCGTGCAGGTGGTGGCATGACATCCCTCCCCCCGTTGCTGACGTTTGACGCCCTCATTCGGAAGTTACGAGACATGCCCTGGCCGCAAGAGGTCTTCATCGTGGCTATAGATGGCTACCGGGGCAGTGGCAAACGCGCCTTGGCTGAACGGCTTTCCCTTGCGCTGGGTGCGCAAGTGCTGCATGGTGATGACTTCTACCGGTCCATGCCAGAGGAGCAGCGAGCAGGCCTGTCACCCGAGCAGGGTTATATGCAGTACCTCGAGTGGCAACGCCTGCGGGCCGAATTGACAACGGTCAGAAACGGCAGCAGTGGTTCTTTTCTGGCTTACGACTGGGCAGGCACTGGGCCACGACAGATTCATTTCTCCCCGGAGGGCTGGCTGATCGTGGAAGGTGTCTCCACCTTACGGCCGGAACTGCGGCATCTGTATGACCTGAAGGTGTACGTAGATACCCCAGAAGAACTGCGGCAGAGCCGACTGACCGCACGCAGCGGGAGCGCTGAATGGGTCAAGCGCTGGAAAGCTGCCGAAGACTGGTATCACGAACATCACCATCCCGCCCTGGCAGCCGATGTGGTGATTTCGGGAGTGAACGCATGACCTACCGCGCGGGATGGATTCACTACACCAACGTCGCCCCCATCCTTGACCCCCTCGTGCTGCCGCCGGGCGTCACGGCGATCACCGGGGTGCCCACCGAGATGAACTCGGCCCTGCTCTCGGGCCGGGTGGACATCGCCAACATCAGCGCGGTGGAGTTCATCCGGCACGCCGACCGTCTGGAGGCGCTGCCGGACTTCAGCGTGGCGGTCCTGGGCGCGGTGTACTCGGTCAACCTCTTTCATACCCGGCCGCTGGAGGACCTGCGGCGGGTCGCCCTGACCGCGCAGTCGTCCATGAGCGTGGCGCTGCTGGAAGTGCTGCTGCGGGAGCGCGGCCTCTCGCCCAGGCTGGAGCGGGCCGAGGGCGAGGCCGAGGAACTGCTGGCCTCCGGGTACGACGGCGTGCTGCGCATCGGAGACAGCGCCCTGCGCGAGTGGTACGGGGTGGCCGGGCCGCTCACACCTGAGCGCAGCATGACCGCGCTGCCCAACGCGGCGCGGGGGATCACCGTGACCGACCTCGCGCAGGAGTGGTTCGCGCTGACCGGGCACCCCTTCGTCTTTGCGGTGTGGGCGTATCGCAAGGAGAACCCGCCGCCCGCCGCCCTCTTACAGGCGATGCGGGAGGCGCGGCGCCAGGGGCTGGGGCACCTCGCGGACGTATCGGCGCGGCACGCGGCCAAGCTGGGGCTGCCGGAACGGGTGGTGCAGCACTACCTGTGGAACTTCCGCTACCACCTTGAAGCGCCCGACCGCCTGGGGCTGGCCGAGTTCGCGGCCCTCGCTGAGCCGGGGCACGCGCGGCTGAGCTTCGGGCCACGGCCGGGGGAACCCTCGGGGCTGGCCGCGCAGCCCTGAAGCGGGCATGAAGGGACGCCCCGGCCCCCACCGGGCCACGGCCTCACCCCTGGCCCCTACGCTGCCTCCATGACCGACATTCTCTGGGGACTGGGCGGCATGGCCGTGCTGCTGGGACTGGCGCTCCTGCTGAGTACGGATCGCCGCCGGGTGAACTGGCGCACCGTGCTGGGGGCCTTGGCCCTTCAGATCGCCTTCGCGCTGATCGTGCTGCGCTGGCCGCTGGGACGGCAGGCGCTCGACGCCGTGTCGCGGGGGGTGCAGGCCATCATCGGCAACGCGCAGGAGGGCATCAACTTCGTCTTCGGCAACCTCACGAACGGGGCGCTGGAGGGGGTGGGGTTCGTCTTCGCCTTTGGGGTGCTGCCGGTGATCGTGTTTTTCAGTGCGCTGATCGCGGTGCTCTATCACATCGGCGTGATGCAGGCGGTCGTGCGGGTGCTGGGCGGCGGCCTGAGCAAGCTGCTGGGCACCAGCCGGGGCGAGAGCCTGTCGGCCACCGCCAACATCTTCGTGGGGCAAACCGAGGCGCCGCTGGTCGTGCGGCCCTACATCGAGCGCATGACCCGCTCGGAGCTGTTCGCGGTGATGGTGGGCGGCCTGGCGAGCGTGGCGGGCAGCGTGCTGGTGGGCTATTCGCTGCTGGGGGTGCGGCTGGACTACCTGATCGCCGCCTCCTTCATGGCCGCTCCCGCTGGATTGCTGATGGCGAAACTGATGCTGCCGGAGAAGGACACGCCGCAGAACTACAAGGGCGAGGTGCCCGGCGACCCCGAGGGCGGCCCGGTGAACGCCATCGACGCGGCGGCGCGGGGCGCGAGTGATGGGCTGGGGCTGGCGCTGAACGTGGGGGCCATGCTGATCGCCTTTATCGGGCTGATCGCGCTGCTGAACACGCTGCTCGGGGCTCTGGGCGGCGTGTTCGGCTTTCCCGACCTCAGCGTGCAGCTGCTGCTGGGCTACCTCTTCGCGCCCCTCGCGTTCGTGATGGGCGTCCCCTGGGGTGAGGCGGCCACGGCGGGCAGCTTCATCGGGCAGAAACTCGTGACCAACGAGTTCGTCGCCTTCGTCGAGTTCGCCGACGCGCTGAAGGAAGGCGCCTTCTCGCCCAAGGTGGAGGCCATCATCACCTTCGCCCTGTGCGGCTTCGCCAACCTCTCCAGCCTCGCCATCCTGCTGGGCGGCCTGGGCAGCCTCGCCCCCACGCGGCGCGGCGACATCGCCCAGCTCGGCCTGCGGGCGGTCGCGGCGGGCACGCTGGCGAACCTGCTGAGCGGCACGCTGGCGGGAATGCTGATCGGGTGAGGGAATACGGGGGGAACACCCCCTCCCTCATCCTGTTGCCTCGCAATGCCCCTCTCCCGTTGGGGAAGAGGGGCCAACTTCTGCCGCCGCAAACGCCGTCCTTTTCCTGTGTCCGCCGCTCTCAATATCCCCACCCAGCGCGTCCACGTCCCAGGCAGAAGAGCCGTTCGGCGCGTGGGCGCCCAAGCCTTTCCCCTGGAGAGAGGGGGTAAACCGCAATCAAGACCCCCTGCCCCTTACCCTGTCCCCATGCCCACCTCCCCCGACGCGACCTTCCGCGACCAAGTCCTCGCCCTCGTCGCCCGCATCCCCCCCGGCCGGGTGATGACCTACGGCCAGCTCGCCCTCCTCGCCGGACGTCCCGGTCCCGGCGGCGCCCGGCTCGCGGGGTTCGTGCTGGGCAGCCTTGCGGGAAGGGCGCAGAGTGGTGAAACCGACCTTCCCTGGCAGCGGGTCATCAACGCGCAGGGCAAGGTCAGCACCCACAAACTCGGCTTCGGGGACGTGCAGGAGCAGCTGCTGGAGGCCGAGGGCGTGACATTCGACGCCTCGGGCCGCTGCGACCTCGCCCGGTGGCAGTGGTGGCCGCCAGAGGACGGGCGGGACGCGGCGCCTGAACCGCTGCTCTAACCCCGACCGATTGCAGCCCCCGGAGCACAACGTCCCCCTGGCCCCGGCGTATTCTGGGGGCTATGAAGCGAACGAGGCGGCAGAGATGGGTGGCAGGCGACGTCCTGTCCTGGGTGCTGGGCGTGACGCTCGGCTTGATTCTGGGCATCGCACTCCTGATCGTGGCTCCCCGGCTGGGGCAGGCGCAGGGCGAGGCCAATGCGGGCGAAGAGGGCACCATCATCGCGCAGGGTGAGAACCAGACGGGCGCGGACGCGACCGGGTCCGAGTCCGAGGACGTGGCCTCGTCCGAGGGCACCAGCGAGGGACAGGCAGGCAGCGCGGGCAGCACGCAGGAAGGTGAAGCCGCCGCCGAGAGGCAGGGCGGCCAGAGCGCTGGAATGGGCACGAACAGCGGCGACGAGGCCGAGGAGGGCGTGACGAGTACCGAGCAGGGGGCACAGGCCGAGGCCGACACCGCTGCCGGGGAAACCAGCACTAACGAGGCCAACACCGACGCCGTGTCCACCACCGACCAGACCGGGGCCGGGGCCACTGTCGCGCCGCTGGGCACCGCCGAGGCCGACGAGGCCCGCGCCACCGGCGAGATCGGCTCCTCGACCGCGCAGAACACCGGCGAGGGCAACACCGCCGAGGAAGCCGTCACCGGCCAGCCCACCGACTCGGCGGGTGACACCGGCGCGGGGCAGACCATCTTCGCCAGCAACTGTGCGGGCTGCCACGGCGCGAACGGGCAGGGCGGCTTCGGCCCCAGCCTGGTCACGGCCGACGGCCCCAAGAGCTGGACGCTGGCGCAGTTCACGACCACCCTGCGCGAGGGCAAGACCCCCGAGCGCGAACTCGCGCCCACCATGCCCCGCTACTCGGAAGCGCAGATCAGCGACGCGCAGATCGTGGACCTGCACGCCTACATCAAGACCCTGAACTGAGCCTCCCAGCAGGAGCGCCGCCCCACTCTCACGGGGCGGCGCTTTGCCTTGTGGTCCTATTGTGGCACGGCCCACGCCCGCCGACGAGTCCATCCGGCCACGGTTGCCCCCGCCGGGGCTGCCTACACTCGGCGGGTGCGAAAACCCCCGGCGACCGGCCCCATCCCCACCTCCGAACTGCTCGCCGTGCTGCGCCGGGCGGTGCCCTCGCTGGTGCGGAGTGCGCCCGGCATCGTCTCGCTGATGGCGCTGATGGTGGTGCTGCAAGGCCTGCTGCCCGCCGCGACCGTCTTCCTCAGCAAGTGGACGGTGGACGGCATCACGGCGGTCGCGGGTGGCGGGGAGGCCAACCTGACCCTGCTCGCCGTGGCGTGGGCGGGCACGGCGCTGGTCGGGCAGCTTACGGCGGTAGGGCGGGCGGTGCTTCAGGGGTACGCGACCGACCACTTCACGGTGCAGACGGTCACGCAACTCATGCGCAAGATGCAGGCGCTGCCGGGGCTGGACGTGGTGGAAGACCCCCGCTTTCACGACGACGTGGAGACGCTCCAGACGGGCGCCCGCTTCCGGCCGCTCAACCTCACGGCGACGCTCCTGGGGCTGCTGCAAGCGGTGGTGGGCGTGGTCGGCGTGGCGGGGGCGCTCCTGACGGTGGGGTGGTGGGTGCCGCTCATCGTCGTGATCGGGATGATTCCGCTGGCCCGCACCCAGATCCGGCTGCGCGAGATGGGCTGGAGCCTCGCCATCCAGCGCACCCAGGAGGCCCGCGAACTCGCCTACGACCAGCGGGTCGCCCTGCGGCACGAGTACGCCAAGGAGGTTCGCCTCTACGACCTGATGCCCTACCTGACCGGGCGTTACGTGGACGGGGCGCTGGCCTACCAGCGGGTCATGCGCGGCATGCGCAACAAGCAGGTGCTGGGGCTGCTCCCCGCGCAGGTGCTCGCGCTGGCGGTCACGGCGGGCCTCTTCGCCTACGCGGTGGCGCAGGCGGGGGCCGGGCGGCTCACGGCGGGCACGGTCGTGCTGGTGATCGGGGCACTCTCGGGGGTGCGCGACAGCCTGGGCAGCGTGACCGAGTACCTCGGGATGGGGACCGAGCATCTCCGGTGGTTCCAGAAGTACTACGCCTTCCTGGACGCGAAACCCAGCGTGGCCTCGCCGCCGCAGCCCCGGCCCCTCCCCACCCGGCTGGACCTGCGGCTGGAGGACGTGAGCTTCGGTTACCGCGACCTCCCGCCTGTACTGGAGCACGTCTCGCTGCATGTCCCCGAAGGGCAGGTCGTCGCCATCGTGGGCGAGAACGGGGCGGGCAAGACCACGCTGGTCAAGCTGCTGCTGCGCTTCTACGACCCGACCTCGGGCCGGGTGCTGCTGGGCGCCCCCGGCGAGGAGGTGGACCTGCGCGACGTGGACCTCACCGCGTGGCGCTCGCAGGTGGCGGCGGTCTTTCAAGACTTCGCCCGCTTCGAGTGGACGGTGCGCGACAACGTACTGCTGGGGCGGCCCGAGGACGGGGAGAAGCTCTCGCAAACCGCCGATGCGAGCGGGCTGAGCGGCATCCTGCCCCGGCTCCCGGACGGGTTGAATACCCGCATCGGGCAGGCGTTCGGCGGGGTGGACCTCTCAGGCGGGCAGTGGCAGAAGCTGGCGACGGCGCGGGCGCTGTACCGGGATGCCCGCGTCCTAATTCTGGACGAGCCGACGGCAGCGCTGGACCCCCGCAGCGAGAGCGAGGTCTTTGCCGCCTTCGCGGCGCTGGCGCGAGGCCGCACCACCCTGCTCATCACCCACCGCCTCGGCAGCGTGCTGATGGCCGACCGGATTCTGGTCATGAAGGCTGGGCGGCTGATTGAGGACGGCACCCACGCCGAGCTGCTCGCGCAGGGCGGCGAATATGCCGAGCTGTGGCGCCTCCAGGCCGGGCAGTACACCGGGGAGGAGGCGGGGCGCCCGCAGCCGGACGCGGTGGGGGCAGACTGAGCGGGCAATAAAAAAGCCGCCTCTTCGGGCGGTGATAGAAATAAGATAGCGCGGTATGCAGGATTCGTCAACAGCAACCGGTGGAAGGGAGCGCCGCCGGGAGCCATCCTCCCCTCACTTCCCCCTGCTAGACTTCTCCACCTATGGCCCACCCAGCCTGAGCATCGGCGGCGGGCAGCGGCGCGACCTCTCCTGACGCCGGAGACGTTGCGACACCGAAAGGAGCGTCCATATGCAGAAAGTCGCCATCGTGGGCCGACCCAACGTCGGCAAATCCAGCCTGTTCAACCGCCTGATCGGGCGGCGCGAAGCCGTCGTCGCGGACTTTCCTGGCGTGACGCGCGACGCCAAAGAGGGGCTGATGCTCTACCACAACCACCGCATCACCCTGATCGACACGGGCGGGCTGTGGAGCGGGGACGAGTGGGAGCAGGCCATCCGCGAGAAAGCGGAATGGGCGATGGAGGGGGCGCAGGCCGTCATCTTCGTCCTTGACCCGCGCGAGGGCTTATCTGCCGCCGACTACGAGGTCGCGGACTGGCTGCGGCGACTGGGCAAGCCCGTGGTCGTGGTCGCCAACAAGATCGACAGCCCCAAGCACGAGGTTTACCTTGCCGAATTGTGGGGCCTGGGCTTCGGCGATCCGGTCGCCATCAGCGCGGAGCACGCCCGAGGCCTCGACGAGCTGCTCGACCGGGTGATGGCGCATCTCCCCGCCGACGACGAGGACGTGCCGGAAATCGCCCCCATCCGCATCTCGCTGATCGGGCGGCCCAATGTGGGCAAGTCCAGCCTGCTGAACGCGATCACCCACACGGACCGGGCCATCGTGGCCGACCAGCCGGGCACCACCCGCGACTCGCTGGACGTGGAATGGGACTACGGCGGGCAGCGCTTCGTGCTGGTGGACACGGCAGGCATCCGCAGGAAGCCTGACACCGCCATCGAGGACTACGCGATTCAGCGGTCGCAGGCGGCCATCGAGCGCAGCGACCTGATCTGGCTCGTCGTGAACGCGACCGAGATCGGCGACCACGAACTCAAGCTCGCCAACCTCGCCTACGACAGCGGCAAACCCGTGATCGTGGTGGTGAACAAGTGGGACCTCGTGCCCGACGAGGAACTGAAGCGCACCGAAAAGGACCTCAACCAGAAGCTCCACCACATCTCCTACGCGCCGCGCGTGTACACGTCCGCCATCAACGACTACGGCATTCACGACATGCTGGCCGAGGCCATGAAGCTCTACGAGAAGTGGCAGAGCCGCATCCCGACCGCCGAACTCAATCGCTGGCTGGAGGTCTGGCAGATGCGCCAGGCCGTGCCCAACTTCGGCGGCAAGAAACTGAAGATGTACTTCATGACGCAGGTGGAAACGGCGCCCCCCACCTTCGCCATCTTCTGCAACCGCGCCGACTTCGTAACCCGCGCCTACGAGGGCTTCCTGCAAAACCGCATCCGCGAGGACCTGCAACTCGCCGGGATTCCGGTGCGCCTGAAGTGGAAGGAAAAGGGGCCGTACAAGCGCGGCAAGAAGGGCGAGGAAGCCGAGGCGTAGGCGGGCGGGCCGGGGACAATATCTCCGGCCCCCTTTCCTTGTATCAGCGCCCCGCCCCGTCGGTGGCCCGCAGCAGGAACCGGGCGAAGTCTGGGGGCAGGGAATGCTTCGCTGTGGGATTCGTCCAGAGGTGCGCGGCCAGAACTTGACCCTCGGCGGAGAGGGAACAGAGGGCCACGGCGCCCAGACGCTGACGGTGCCGCTGAAACTCGCGCACATCCTCGGGCCGCAGCCCAGAAGGAACCGGGCCGTCCAGCAGCCGCAGGGCGGCAGGTACCAGGGCCTCGCGGACAGCCCCCGGCGGCACGACGATGATCAGCAGGTTGGCCCCGCCGGGCGCACACTGCCCGATCTTGTCGCAGATGACCCGCGCCACCCGGCGAACGGCCCCTGTCCCCACCGGGTCGCCTTCCTCGTCCTCAGGAAGCCGCAGCCGGGTGACCTCGACCCGCAGCGAGGTATGTCCCTTAAAGATCACCTCGAAATCTGGCCCCCGCTGCCCGGCCGGGTGGGGCGGCTCGTACCCCACGGCGCAGCGCGGATCGGCCACCAGCAGGGCGGCGACCGCGAGTTCGGCCAGCAGGTCCCGCCCCTCGCCCTCCGAGGAAGCCAGGCGCACCTTTTTGCGGATTTTGGCCGCGTGCGCCTGGGCAAACTTCAGGAACGGAGGCGACGCCTGGCTCCAGCGCCGCAGGGCCGGGGCCAGCGGGTGGGCGGGGTCGGGGCAGAGGTCTGTCAGCAACTCGTCGAGGCGTCGGCCCACGGGTTTCCTCCCCGGCTAGCGGCGGCGTAGGGCGGTCACCAGCCAGACGGCCAGCCCGGCTCCCCCGACCCAGGCGAAGAACGACCTCACCACGCCGGGCGGCGCCGCGTCCGACATGGCGACCATGCTCAGCAGCAGCAGCGCGAGCAGCGCCGTGCAGAAGAACCTCAGGCCCGCCGAGGCCTCCCGCGCCGCCGCCCGGTTGCGCCCGGGCGAGCCGAGGTCGGGCATGTTGAGGACGCCGGTTCTCTCGCTCCACGAGAAGGTCAGGAAGACCAGCCCCATCAGCGGCGGCAGGAACAGCAGCCGCGCCTTGCTGCCCAGTGTGGGGGCTGAGTTCAGATTCATTCGCAGCGGCAGCACGTCCGGGAGGGTCGCCCAATGAAACGCCAGCCAGGACAGGGTCCCCAGCAGCACGGCCAGCGCCGCGCCCCCGGCGACCCGCCGGAACCGGGAGACCCCGGCGCTCACCCCCCGGCCTCCTCACCCCTTTTCATCGCCTGCCGGTCCTCCCAGGCCAGGGCGGGCAGCAGGGCGAAACTGCCCGCGAACAGGGACGCGAGGGCGGCAGGCACCCGCACCGCCGTCTTGCCGTTCAGCACGAGGTACAGCGCCCCCAGGGTGCTCAGCACGCCGATGTCCATGAACATCACGCGGGCGAAGGGACTGCGGCGCAGCGTCTCCAGGGTGCCCAGGTCGCCGGGACGGCCCCGGCCCAGCACGGCGCTCAGCACCAGCATCACGAAGAGGGCGGCGTAAAGCTTCAGGCGCTCGGGACCGGGGGCGCGGTACTTTTCCAGGGCCGGGGGGAGGGTGGGCGGCGTCATGCCCCAGCGTAGCCCCAAGAGGGGCACATGTGCGCCGACCCATCGCCCCCTACGCTGGGGCCATGAGCCTCTTTTTGCGCCTGCTGCTCGGTGGTCTGCTCGTCTTCAGCCTCGCGGCGTGTGCGCCCGGTGGCGGCGACGACGACGATGACGCGGGCACCAGCATCTCTCAGCAAGACGATGACCGGGACGACGATGAGGGCGACGACGACTGAACGCCCCCCGAACCGGCCCCCGACCTCTGGACGCGGGGCCGGTCTGCTTGCTGCGCTTCCAGACCTCCGCTTACAGACAGTGCCCGGACCCACCCGGCACACTGACCCATGTCACCGACCACGGTTCGTGCGGCGCTGACCCTCGGCGCGGCCCTGCTCGCCTCGTGCGCCACGGCCCAGACCCCTCAGGTGCGCTTCGTCCCCTTTGCCAGCGGCCTGCGGCAGGCCACGACCATCACCCACGCGGGCGACGGGTCGGGGCGGCTGTACGTGACCCTTCAGGGGGGGCAGGTGCGGGTGATTCGCGGCGGGCAGCTTCAGGCCCAGCCTTTCCTCGACGTGAGCGGTCTGACCCGCGCGGGCGGCGAGCGCGGGCTGCTGGGGCTGGCCTTCGACCCCGGATACCGGACCAACCGCCGCTTCTACGTCCACTACACCGACCGCAACGGGGACACGGTGCTGGCCCGCTACACGGCCACCGCCGATTTCAGCCGGGGCGACCCGCAGAGTGCGCGGACCCTCTTTACCACCGAGCAGCCCTACGCCAACCACAACGGCGGGCAGCTCGCCTTCGGGCCGGACGGCTTCCTGTACCTGGGGCTGGGCGACGGCGGCTCGGGCGGCGATCCGCAGAACAACGGCCAGAAGCTCAGCACGCCGCTGGGCAAGCTGCTGCGCTTCGACGTGAGCGGGGACGCGGCCCGGCCCGCCGCCGGAAACCCGTTTGTGAACCGCAGCGGGGCCAACCCGTACATCTGGGCGTATGGGTTGCGCAACCCCTGGCGCTTTTCCTTCGACCGGCAGGGCGGCGACCTGATCATCGCGGACGTGGGGCAAAACGCGCTGGAGGAGATCAATCGCCAGCCGCGCAGCAGCCGGGGCGGGGAGAACTACGGCTGGAAGGTGCGCGAGGGCAACCGCTGCTTCGAGCCGTCCACGGGCTGCCGCACCCAGGGCCTCACCGAACCCGTCCTGGTGTACGGGCGCAACGAGGGCCAGAGCATCACGGGCGGCTACGTCTACCGGGGGAGCGCCGTCCCCGCGCTGAAGGGCCAGTACGTCTTCGGGGACTTCGGCACCGGGACGGTGTGGGCGTCGCGGCCCACGGGCAACACCTGGACCAAGACCACGCTGGGCCGCGTGGACAACCCCTCCACCTTCGGGGAGGACGAGGCGGGCGAGCTGTACGTGGCCGAGTACGGCAGCGGGCGCATCCTGAAGATGAGCCGCTGAGTCACGGGCAGCTCCTCACCTCCTCCACCCGGTAGCGCACGAGGCGGCGGCCGAGGTCCACGGTGAGGGTGTCCCCCACCCGGCGGCCGGGCAAGGCACGCCCCACCGGACTCTCGCTGCTGACGCGCGGGCGCTCGCCGGGCACCGCCGCCGCCTCGTGCGGGCCGACGAGCTGAAGGGTCAGGCGGCGGTTCGTGCCGAGGTCTAGCAGCGTGACCACCGAGCCGAGGTGAATAGCGTCGCCCGGCCCTCCTCCCGGTCTGATGGGCACTGCCCGCGCCAGCAGGTCTTCCAGCTCGTCCACGCGGGTCTGAAGCGCCAGCAGCCGCCCCTGAGCCTCGGGCAGTCCCTGGTTTTCCTGATCATTAGCCCCCATCTGCTCGCGCACGACGCGGCGGGTTTCTTCCAGCCGCTCCGTTTCCTGGGTCAGTTGCCGACGTAACCGGGCGAGGCCCTCGGGAGTCAGGGGGACAGGCTGGGGCATGGGGGCATGGTGCCCCGCCGCAGGTCCAGGGTGCGTGAATCCCGGCTTCATCCTGCCGCGCTGCCCTCCCGCCAGACTCCCCCCATGCGTGCCCAACGTTCTGCCCTCGTTCTCGCCAGTGCCCTGCTCGTGGCTGGTCCCGCGCAGCAGGCAGAGGCCACTGCCTGGGAGAAGGCCAAGTTCGTCTTTCACCTCGGCGCAGCCTACTACGCCTTCAATACCTGGGTCTGGCGACCCTACCGCGAGTACAAGTTCCAGGTCGGCGCTCCCAGCCAGCGGGCCAACATCGTCAAGGCGGGCGTGGCCCTGGCCTTTGCCGCCTATCAGGTCAACCTCGCCTACCGCATGACCCAGACCTCCAGCGACCCCTTCTTGCGGCGCATCGGCTCGCTGCTGCCGGGCTTTAACAAGTCTCTGAATGCGGTCGGCAACGACCTGAAACGGGGCCGCTTCAACGAGGCGGGCATTCAGGGCCTCAACCGTCAGGCGACGAATCTGCTGAACACGGCCGAGCGGCAGGGGCAGCCGATTCGCCCGGTGGCGGTGCCGATTCCGGGGCTGTAAACGTTGAGAAGTGGGAGGCCGCTCTTCGGGGCGGCTTTTCCAGTTGGTAAGGCACTGTTCGCGGAAAGTCGCGTATCCTCTCTCTGGGGGTCAAAAGTCAGGTCAAGGCATGAGGAGTCGGCTCCAGTACGGTGTTTTCTGCGATGAAAGACACCCGGAGCCGACCCCCTCAGTCTAGCCTCACTGCCCTGCTCGCTGAGCACTTC
>NZ_WBSL01000018.1 GCF_009377345.1 Deinococcus terrestris
ACGGCTACCCGCCAAAAAGCCTCTTCAGGCGTGGCCTGGATACCCTTCGTGCCGTGCTCAGCAAGCCTCAACATGGCGCTGGACGAGCCTTCCCAGACTTCCTCGCCGCTTTTGACCCCTAGAGAGGTCACCCGCGAGTGCAAGGCCAAGCAGGAGGCCGACCCGACCACTTCCTGCCTGTCCGAATCGGGCAAGGGAATCGTCAAGACAGTCTGGAAGACCCTGAATTCCAGTTTGAATTCTACGCTTGAGATATTTAAGCAAACAGTCGGTAACTTAATTGATACTATCGGTTCTCTTGTTATCCAAGTCTACTTCGGCATAGCGTATTATGTATTTTCTATTGTGGCTCTGTTCGCAATATCTGCCTTTATCACCAACGTCTTGGGCGGTGCGGCAAGCAACTTGGGGAATGCGATTAAGGGCCGAAATGTCGTTTCGAGGCATAACAGATGAAAAGGTTAATCACAGTAGCTCTGGCGATGTCAGGCTTTGCAGGTGCCTCCGCGTACAGCGATCTCATATCTGCCCTTGAAAGGGCGCAAAGTCGGGTCCTGATTTTCGCCCCCAGTCTCTATGATGTTGAGCTGGGTGAAGCTGTAAGGAGAGCAAGACTTGACACCATACGCAGTGTGAACGTAAAAATTCTTTCTGTCTCCTACTATAACTATCAGCCCAAGAGCATCATGCTTTCCCTGGCGCTGGCAGGAGTACCAGTGTATGAGGCGCAAGTTGCGTCTACAAGTGGAATCATTATTGTGGATAATCAAGGTTGGAAGGGCGAGTATCTTGGGAGATTTGCCAACGCCCAAGTTGCTTCTATGACCCCTGAAGAAATTAACCGAACTCTTCGTTGGTTCAAGTCTACCTTTCAAAAGGCCAACGTTCTGACCCAGGTTGAGGCTTTCAACCGACTGACCAAGGTGACGCCATGAGCGGAAAGTCTCTGGATGCTGCGGCCCCTCTTCCCACCCAAGCTGAGAGCCGTGAACGACGCCGGGGGGTGCCTATCCCCACCAACCTCTACACGGTGTTCCTCATCCTCCTGAACCTCGCCACGCTGAGTGTTGCCATATACGACGTGAGGGGCGTTGCCCTCGTGTTCCTGTCGATGGCCTACACCGTTCACGTCCGGCTGCTGCTGACCCAGCGTGAGGAGCAGCGCCGCACAAACGAGCTGCTGGAGGAGATGTTGGACGCTCCGAGCCCCCTGCCCCGCCTTTGAGGTCTGCTTTGTGAACGACGACGTGAGGAACCGCATTCAGGCCGACTACGACCGCCTGCTCAAGATTCTGCCGACCGATGTTCGGAAGAAGCTCCAGCCGGTCGTCCACGAGGCGGAAGAGATGAAGATGCGCTTCGGGCTCCCGCTCAAGATCAAGCACCACGACAGATGGCACAAGTACCCGGAGCTGGTGATTGACCAGGGACACCTCACCGACTTCCGCAGCCGATTCGATGAAATCCGCGACGACAACCGGGCGGGGATAGACGGCACCGGCCACCGCATCAGCCGCATCCCCTCGGCCGATGGCAAGGGGACGGACGGGTTCAACATCAGGATCGCGCGCTTTTTCGGCGGGCTCGCGGAGGTGCTGCGCCCCTCCTTGCACACACACCCCTCCATGTTGATCGCCGGACTCGCCGGGAAGGGGAAGAGTACCCTCCTGCGCGACGTGGCCCGCATCATCGCGGAGAAGTACGACGCCAACGTCACCGTCGTGGACACGTCGAACGAGGTGGCTGGGGACGGGCGAATTCCCCACCCCGGCATCGGGGAGGCGGACCGTTACTTCGTGCCGGTCAAGGCCCGTCAGCACGAGGTCATCTTGGAGGCCGTTGCCAACAACAGCGCCCTCATCATCGTGATTGACGAGGTACAAAAGCAGGAGGAGGCCGAGGCCGTCCGTGGCCTGAGTGCCAAGGCGCAGTTCGTGGCGACCACCCACGGCGACGACCCAGCCGCGATCATCCAAAATGGGCCGCTGGCTGCCCTGTTCCATCCCACGCCCCTGTTCCGGTGGCTGCTGATGGTGCGGGAGATCGGGGTGTATGACCTGTACGATATGCCGCAGGCGGTGCAGGGCGTGCAGGGAGGCCGCACGCCGACGCCCCTTGAATCCTTCAAGGTCCGCGTGCAGGCGGTGGAAACCACAGCCCCAACCCTTCCAGAAGCGGGCAGCCGCGACGAGGACGAACTGAAAGCCCCCAGCAAGGCGGTGTGACCATGGGACTGCTCTCCAAAATGACCATCCTCCTGGTCGCGGCGAGCCTGAGCGCCTGCGGGAACGATGAGCCGAACGACGCGAACATCGACCAGGCCGTCAGGGCACGCATGGGCGGGAAGCCAAAGGCGATTTGTGTTCCCGAGTACGTGAAGCTCGACGAACCCTTCCGTGCCCCGGTGGACGACAGGACCGCGCAGGACGTGGAGGACCTGGCCGCTTTGGGCCTGGTCGAGGTCGAGCAAGGCAGCGACGTGTTCACGCTCCAGGCCAGGCCCAAGGCCCAGCCTTACATCGAGCACGGCCAGCTCTGCCTCGCTCGGTACAGCTACGGCAAGCTGAAGTCGCTCGCCGACCGGCAGGTGAACAGTGGTGGCCTGAAGACCCTCGTGGCGCACATCACGCCGGTCGTCGAACCTATGCCGGGGGTTCCGCCGCACTGGGTTGAGCGCATCTCCAGCATCCAAGGCATCCGGGGCATGACGGCCGAGATGGTGCAGACGAAGGAAGGTTGGAGGGCGGTCAGCGAAAGCCTCTATTGACGGGCGATCAACAGGGAGGGGGTGAGGGGATGCGGGTGGTTTGGTTTGTGGTAGGTGCTCTCTCGGCAGTGGCAAAGGCCGCCGTGTGGCTGATGGACACCACTGAGCGCAACAACCGAGAGGTCCAGCGGTACATGCCCAGGTACGACCGTGACGACGAGTGAAGCACGTTCAAGGCAGCGGCCCCCGGAAGGTGGGCCGCCTTCTTTTGAGCGGCCGATAGATTCAGCCGACGTGCTGGAAGAGGGTGCCCTTTGACCAGTCGCGGGCCGCTTCTAGCAGGTACGGGAACAACGTGGGTTGGCCTCGCCTGGCCCGGCGGAGGTACTGCTCCAGCGAGGCGTGGTGCCGCTGGCTGGGAAGGACCAGCAGGTTTTCAGGAGCGTTGTTCAGGGAGTCGCCGTCAATGTGGTGGACGACCTCGCCAGGGAGGAGCGGGCGCCCCAAGAGTTCGGCGGCCACCTGACGGGGCAGCCGCACCGAGCGGCGGTGCTCAGGAACCCAGACGCGCGTGTAGACCTTCCCCATCGCTCCAGCTTACCCGCGCCTCTGTCTTGAGGACGGGTGCCGCTTGAGCTGAGTGCTGCTGCCCGCACTCCGTCAGGGGGTGGGCGGAGTTATCAGGGTGGCGCAGTAGGGCGCCAGCCTCCTGACTGTGCCTCCTGACCGTTGCCCGCCATGCTTCTCTGCCGGGGCAGTGTAAAGCCGAAGGTGGCCCCTTCCCCGGGCTGCCCGCTGGCCGTGACCCGGCCCCCATGCCTGGCGATGATGCGCCGCACGTTCGCCAGCCCCACGCCCGCTCCCTCGAACTCGTCGGTGCGGTGCAGCCGCTGGAAGATGCCGAACAGCCGGTCGGCGTACTTCGGATCAAACCCCACCCCGTTGTCCCGCACGAATACCGCCCACTCCTCTGGACGTTCCTCTGCCCAGACCTCAATTCGCGCGACCTCCCGCGTCCGGGTGAACTTCAGGGCGTTGTCCAGCAGGCTGGTCAGCACCAGGCGCAAGGTGGCCTCGTCCCCGGTCACCACCGGGAGGGGGCCCACCTCCCACACCACCTGACGCCCCGCTGCCCTGACTTCCAGCTCGCGGCGGATCACGGCCATCAAGCTCTCCAGGTCCACGGGTCCCCGGTTCAGCGTCAGGCGCGAGGCGCGGGAAACCTGCAACACGCCGTCAATGAGGGTGTTCATCCGCTCGGCGGCCTCCTCGATCACCGTCAGGTAGCGGGCGGACTTCGCGTTGACACCCTCGCCCAGGGACTGCCGCAGCAGTCCCGCGAAGCTGGTGGCGTGCCGAACCGGGGTGCGGAGGTCATGCGAGACGCTGTACGTAAACGCCACCAGTTCCTCGTTGGCAGCTTCCAGCCTACGCCGTTCCTCCTCCAGTTGCCGGAGCTGTTCGGCACGTTCCAGCGCCAGACCCAGACTGCGGCCCACGGCCCGAAAGACGGCCATCTCGCGTTGGGTCCACTGCCGCGCGTGCATGGTGCCCATGCCCAGCATCCCGCACGGTTGCCCCCCCCGGAAGAAGGGATACCGCGCCACCGCCCCGTAGTCGTGCGACCCCGGCAATCCTTCGGCCTCTGCGTCCCAGCCGTTGATGAACACCGCCCGCCTCTCCTCGACGGGCCTCAGGAAGCTGCGCGTGGTGGCCGGAATCCCCCTCCGAAAGAGGGCCACCACGGCGGGAGGAAAATCGTCGGACAGCACCTGCGCCTGCCAATGGTCCCCACTCAACTCGAAATAGGCCGCGCTGGTGGCCCCCAGCGACTCCCGCAGCACCCTCACGGCCCGGCGTGCGAGGGCCAGCACATCGGTCGTGTCCGCCGCCTCTTCGGTAAACCGGGCGAAGGCTTCCAGCGCGGCCTTTTCCTCCTCCAGTTCCTGGGTGCGTTCTGCCACCTGGCCCTCCAGGTCCGTGGTGAGCCGGGCGCGTCCCAGGGCGATGGCGGACTGGGACGCCAGGATTCGCAGGAAGCGCTGCTCCTCTTCGGGAAAGTCGTGCGGTTCACGGAAGTCCAGCACCAGGACGCCCAGAGGCTGCCCGTCGAGGAACATCGGCAGCACGGCGCTCGCCACGGCGGCGACCCCACCCGTCCGGGCTTCCAGCTCGGGATAGGTACGCTTCAGGTCGCTCGCGTGCTCGAAGAAAAGGGCCTCGCGCCGTGCTAGGGCGTCCCCGGCAGGCAGGGCCTCGTTCAGGGGGCCGTCCTGCCAGACGGTCTGCCCGCCCTCCGCGTGGCCCTGCCTGGCAGCGACTTGCAGGCGGTCCCCGGCATCTGTGACGAGCAGGACCGTACCTGCGAGGGCGTCCAGGGCTTGCCGGGCGGGATTCAACACCACCCCGAATACGGCGGCGGGGGTGGAGGCGGCCGCCAAGGCCTCGGTCACGGCCTGCAAGCGTTCACTGAGCGTGGGGCGCACAGTCGCAGGCATGCCGGATGCTTCACTCACCTCCTTAAGATAGCGGTCAGTCCCGGAGCAACGGGCCAACCCGGGGCGCTGCCAGGAGCGGCCTGAAAACAACCACTCAGCTTCTAGCAGCCACGGCGCGGTCCACCGGTCTCACCCGCTGGAGGCGTCGGCAGGATGCTCGCGCACCTGGACTCGGCTCTCCTCAGCCCCCCTCATTTCGTCCGGTGCTGCCAGGCTTCGTGCTGGAAGGAAGAACCCTGGTGACTCCTTCCGGTGCTCGGACAGGGAAGTGATGGACGCACGCTGGTCTACGCGCCGGGGGCAGGTCTCTGGTCCATCAGCCCTATGGGGGAGGGTGTTCCCCCGGGTGGGTTCGCCGTTTGTGGCGGTACATCGCCCGGTCAGCTCTGGAGAGCCAGGCACTCGCCGTCTCCCCCGGGCGCCAGCGTGCGGTTCCCACACTCGCGCCCGCTGCCGCATACACCTCGCGGAGTTCGCGGGTCACCTGTTCCACCACACGCTGGGGCGTCTCCAGCGTTCCTCCCTGAAGCAGCAACGCGAACTCGTCCCCACTGATGCGGTAGACCTTTCCCTGCGGCCCCACACCGCGCACAAAGCCGCGGGCAAAGCGGCAGAGCAGGTCATCCCCGGCGGCGTGACCCAGATGGTCATTGACCTGTTTCAGGCCGTCCACGTCCACGACCGCCAGCAAGCACTCCTGGCACTCTTCCTGCACGGTCCGCAGGAGATCCTGTTCCAGCGCACGGCGGTTGTGCAACTCGGTCAAGGGATCGCGGTGAGCCAGTTCCCGCATGGCCCTCGACTCCACCCGTTCCTGAACAAGCTGGTCGCGGGCCTGGCTGAAGGACCACAACACCAGAATGAGTGCCGTGTGCGCGAAGAGCAGCGTGACAGGCAAGGTCAGGCCGTCGAAGGCCCCATTCTGGCCGAATGACTGCCAGGTATGGGGCAGGGCCATCACCGCGAATGCTGCCAGGGTCGCGCCCGCATGCCGGGCCGCAGAGCGCGGGGACCGCTGCGCGAAGAAGAACACGTAGAGCGTGGTCACATGCAGGACGCAGGCCAGCAGCGCCATCGGGCTGGCGGGGTGGAGCGGCAGCAGGTAAAGGGCACTGACCCAGGTCAGGAGGAGGAGCAGCGCGTAGGTCTGGGGTGCGCAGGCCAGCATGACGGGCCGCAGCCGGGCCGGGCCGAACAGGGCCAGCAGGCCAAAGACCACAAACCCCAGCAACACGGTTAGGTACATCGGTGTGGTGAGACGCAAGCCGGTGAGGAGGCCCACACCGACCAGGGCGGCCAACAGGGGCACCCACAAGACCAGTTGCTGCGGGTCCACCTCGTGCAGTCGGAAGGCCGTCCGCCGCATCAGCACCTGCCCTGTTCGGCCCCCGAGAGAAACAGGCAGCCCACCGGAGCGGTCTGGGGTCGGGGTTCAGGGTCATGGCAGATGGTTCAATCAGCCCCTTTCAACAGGCAGGAACGCGGGGGCGGAGCACCGCGAGGCGGCGGGCCTCTGCGAATTTAAGCCAGGGCAACGGTTGAACAGCACTGTAAAAACTGGCAACTGACGGTCCTGGCACGGTTGGACTAAGGCGGCTTTAAGAAGAGGGGGAGATACCCCAGGGGGGTAGAGGGTTCAAGGTAATGACGCGTTGTAGTGATGGATGAAGAGCCAGAGAACGGTTTCAAGATGCGACTGGCGACGACTGAACGATAAGGAACGGCGCACCAGATGGGCGAGGCGAGCGCGCAAGGTCGCGTTGAAGCGCTCAACATGTTGAGTTCCACCGATGCGGTGCAGCTTCCCAAAAACCACCCCCTTAGAGCCTGTTTGAAAAGGGTGTCAGCAGGGATCAAGACGGCGAAGCATGAGGCGAATATTGGCGAGATAGCACCAAGTCTCTGTGGTCTGAGGTCGTCCCTCGAAGTCTCTGCTCAACCGACGGGAACGGGTCAACCAGGCTAGAGAACGCTCCACCACCCATCGTCTGGGTAAGACTTGAAAGCCGCGTGCGCCCGGAACCGGGCGCACGACTTCGATTCTCCAACCACAGAGGGCTTTGACCCACCTCACCAGACCTGCCTGATAGCCCCGGTCCACCCACACCAGTTCGATCCGAGGGAATCGGTGCCGTGCAGCGTTGAGCACAAACCGTCCGCCGTTGTGGTCCTGGACGTTCGCACTGGTGACCAGCACAAACAGCAGCAGGCCCAAGGCATCAACCAACACATGCCGTTTGCGTCCGATCAGTCGCTTGGCGGCATCTCTCCCTCTTGGTCCGGCTTGTGGACTACACCGGACCGATTGTGCGTCCAGGATGGCGGCACTGGGTTCGGCGCTGCGCCCACTGGCGCAGCGCGTCTTGCGAACCAGCACCCGATTGATGGCGGCCCAGGTTCCGTCGTGCTCGAAACGGCGAAAGTACCCGTAGACCGTCTGCCACTTTGGAAAGTCATGAGGCAACCCTCGCCAGGTACAGCCATTCTGAAGGACGTACAGGATGGCGCACACGACCTCGTAGAGGTCCACCGAACGGGGCCGACCCAGGGGTCGGCCCGCAGGCAGGAAGAGTTCGAGCCGCTCAAACTGCTTCCGGGTCAGGTCACTCGGGTATGTTTTGCGCTTCACACCTCAAAACTGCCGCAGTACCTGACCCTTTTCAAACAGGCTCTTAGAGGCCGCCAGGCGGTCTGTATGACAGACCGCGTCCAGGTACAGTGTTTCCAGGCTATGCCAAAGGCCATACGCCCCCAGGGTGTCGCGGGGACCGAGGAAGCACCCGACGATCCGTCGGGTGTGTCGGTCCATCGCCAGCCAGATCCAGAGCGGTCGTTGATGGCTTCTCACGAACGTGCATAACTCATCGCATTCCAGCACCCTTGGGAAGGGTGCTGGAATGCTCAAGCTTTTTTTGCAGAAGACTCAGGGTGGTCAAAGTCGTGTGGAACGCTTCGGCTCAACCCTTTGAGGTGGAGCCGGAACCAGGAACGACTGACCCCAGTGACTCGACAAATCCCTCTGTGTGGGATCCGTTCAGTCAGCAAGCGGTCCACCAAGGCGATGGTTTCCTCGGACACCCGATGCCAGACCGGGTGCAGCGTGAACTGAAAGCCACACTCGCGGCACAGGGAGCGTTGCTTGCCCGTATGGGCATGGCCGTTTTTGACGATGTGCACGGCCCCGCACTGCGGACAGACCGGATCGTTCATGCTTCATTGAACACCTGTCATGCTCAGAAATCCACGACCACAAGGCGCATGGGTTTGACTTCGTGTGTATAAGACGCTATCTTAAAAACATCAAAGGCGGCCTTTGGGCCGCCTTTCGCCTGGCAACCAGCCTTGATCAAGCTCAGCGTCGGCGCGTGACGAACGGAATCGAAGAGGGCAACGCTCGTCCAGGAGTTGAAGGCATCTTCCAGCGAAAGTGTCTCTCCTGTTCCGGGCCGCCCGGTGCCAGCCCTGTCTCAGGGAATGACCCGGGGCCTTCTCGGAGGGAGACGTCCACCTTCTCAAAACGGACGTGCGAGCGGGTCCATGTCGGCCCCAGACGGGTTCGAGTCCCGTCACCCGCACCTCTCAGACGGAGGGAACCCATCAGGTTCCCTCCGTCTTGCTTGACCACGCCAGGGTGTGGTCGGTGGGTGCCTCGGGCAAGACGCGGCGGACGAAACGGGTCAGCATTGCCTCGTAAGCTTCCGGGTCGATGTTCCAGGGCCGCACGTGTTCGGCGCCCTCGACCCGGTGGTACTCCACGATGTCCGGCCGGGCGTGAGCCAAGCGCTCCACATGCGCCACCGGCACCGTCCGGTCCGCGCTGCCGTGAAACAGCAGCATCGGGGTGGTGAACTGCTCCATCACGCTGTGGTGATCGATGGCGTCGAAGTCTTGCCCGCTCTTGAACGCCGTCAACCACTCCACCATCCCGGCGAAGGGCAACAGCCTGTACCGACGGGCATAGTGACGGATCAAGGTCCTCCACTCCAGCGGCGGAGAATCCAGGATCACGCCGCTGATCAGCGGGGCCAGTGTGCTGTACCGCAGGAAGGCCAACGTGATGCCACCACCCATGCTAAAACCCATCAAGAGCAGGCGCCGAGCCCCGTGGGTGCGGGCGTAGTGCACCGCCGCCTCCAGGTCCTCCCATTCCTCGGCGCTCAGACGGTACACGCCCTGACGGGTACGGGGTGCGCCGTGGGCGTTGCGGTACGTGATGGTCAGGCTGCTGATCCCCAGCCGGGCGAAGGTGGGGAGGATGCGCAGGGCGTCTTGCCGCAGGCCCTTATACCCGTGCGTCACGATCACCCAGTCGGTGCCTGCCGCCTCGCCGCCCTCGTCCCCAGGTACCAGCCACGCGGGCATCGCACCATGCTCGGCGGGCACCAGCACGTCCTGGTACTTCAATCTCCGTGAGGCCGGGGTGCCCAGGCCGACGGTGCTGGGCCGCACCTGCTGACCCACCGGGAGCGCCGCCTCCTGCCACTGCACGGCGCGGGTGACCGTCCGGCGGGTCTGCTCCACCACGGGGCCGAGCTGGGCGAAATACCGCACGCCCGCGGGGTCATCCCACTCCAGTCCCAGAACCCCAGCGCGGATGGTGGCCGAGTTGCGGGTCAGGGTCAGCCGGGTGGGATGAGCGGTGGGCTGCACCTCCAAGTCGGGGGTCTGTTGATCGCCCTGGACGCCGAAGACATGAGTGGGCGGAGTACGCCGACGCACCGACGGTGCCCACACCAGCGCGTCGGCGAAGTGCCAACCCACCCTGAGCACCGCGACCCCAGTCAGACTCAGCGCCAGGAGGACCAGGGGCCAGCGTGAGCGGCGAGGCCGCGGGGCAAAGCGGGTTCGCCGCATAGCCAGAATGATGCCAGACCCAGGGGAAACGCGTCAGGGGACGTTTAGGCAGAGGAAGTTGGCTAGCCCGGGTGGGAACAGGACAGCCTCCTCTCTCTCACCTCGAACCCGGCCTAATTCTGAAGTTTGCCCTGCATGACGCTGGCGATGGCTTTCCGCGCCCCTTCCAAGTAGGGCCGGGCGGCGTCGCCCACCAACCCGAGGTCACTGAGGTACAGCTCCGCCTGCATCATGCCGACGTCCACGGCGTCATCGTGAGCGCGGTTCTGCGTCAGCGTGATGTAGTACCACGTAGAAGCCACTTGACGAACGGACGCGAAAATCATGTTGTCCATGCCTGCCCCTGCTTCACGTGCGCGGGAGGAACGCGAGGTGGCCCTCGAACAGCCGCCGACTGAGTTGGCGGGGCTTTTTCTCGGTCAATGTGCCCTGCATGAGGCCATGCTGGGTGATGACCTGAACCTCACAGCGCCCCGCATTCTGGGCACACGCCTCACTCAGGGCCCGGATGTCCGTCGGCAAGGTGCCCTTGGGCTGCTGGTCCGCCTCGGCGAGGATCGTCAGTCGCTTGTTGGGCGCGACTTGGTAGTGGCCGTGAAGGGTCAACATGCCCTCACCGTAGGCGTTGTGCCGCCTCGCAACTGCGGCCCCCGACCTTTCGACCTTGACCGCTTGTTGGGATCGGGATGGGGCCGCAAGGGGGCGCCGGGCCCGGCCTGCCGACTTGGTAAGCCTGGCCGCTATAGGTCGCGCCTCTCCACCCTATAGTGGAGAGGTAGTTTTCCAAGTACGCAGTGAATAAACGGCGCACGGGGTAATTGACCGTGCGCCGTTTCGTAGGTTGGAATTCGAGGAGTGGAACATGGCTGTAGGTCGAGTGAAGTGGTTTAACGCGGAAAAGGGCTTCGGATTCATCGCGACGGAAGGAAGCGACGACGTGTTCGCGCACTTCAGCGCGATCCAGAGCAATGGGTTCAAGAAGCTCAACGAGGGCGATGAGGTCGAGTTCGACATCGAGTCGGGCCAGCGTGGCAAGGGCCCGCAGGCCAAGAACATCGTGGTCACGAAGGCCGCCCCGGTAAGTGAGTACGGCAGCCGTCCGGTGCGCCGCGACGACCGCTGGTAAGTCTAGGCAGAAGCAGACTAGAGGACCGGCAACGGTCCTCTTTGTTGTGCCTGGAAGCTCGACCACCCGCCGTTACGACCGGCGTGAGGATGGAGAGACAGCAGCTTGTCCGGCGCTGGGCTATGTAAGAGGGTCTATGTACCGCTATCAGCGTAGCATTGGAACGATTAGGAGCTAAAGATAGGGCTGGACGGATGGTCATAGAACTGGTCAGAGTGCCGACGAAGAACGGTCTTTAACGTGCAGAAAAACAACGGTGGCCCCTGGCAGCAGACAGGGGCCACTCCTCTTGATTCAGTTGTAGTTGAAGCGGTTGAGTTCGGCCGTGTACCGCGCCACTTCCTGTGGCGAGGCCACCAGGCGGGCCGCCGCCACCCGCTGCTCCAGCACTGGCAGATCATGCGGGTCTATGCGGAGCGACTGATTCGCCAGCAGCACCACCCGCCGGTGGTCACCGTCCCGCTGCGCCTGCTCCATCTGGACACCCAGTTCCAGGGTCAGGGTGAGCAGCAGCGATTCTCGCTGAGTCTCCACCCATTCACAGGGGTCCGCACCCGGGAGAAAGTCTCCCCGGTACAGGGCGAGCGCCCGCGCCAGCTCCTTGCCCTGGACCGCTTCGAGCAGGTGCGTGAGGTCGAGGTCCACATGAGCCAACTGGCCCAGGAAATATTGCGGCGCGTGATGCGGCCCCTGGGAACGAATCAGTTCATGCCCCAGCCGGTCGCGCAGTTCCTTGAGGCACTGGCGGACATAGGCGCTGCCGGTCGCCGGTTCCTTGTCCGGCCACAGGTCGAATTGCATCTGTGCCCGTGTGCGGCCGGGGTGGAGGGCGAGGTAGACCAGCAGGGTCACGCAGCCCGTCCGGGAGAACGGCACCTCCAGCAGGTCCTTGAAGATCGCCATGCGGCCCAGGGTTTTGACCGAAATCTGAAGGTCGCCGTCCTCGGGCAGGTGGGCCATGCCGGGGAGATGCAGGTGCGCCAACTTGTCGAGCAGCGGCTCCATCAGGGGTGCGGTGTCCGGCTCCAGCAGCGCGTAGTGCAGCAGCTCGCTCAGTTCCTCGAAGTCCGGTTTGAACTCGGTCAGTTGCCGCAGGCGCAGCAATTGGGTGATCGCCTCGGTGAGCGCCGGGATGACCTTCTCCCGGACCGGATCGTCCCCCAACCGCAGACAGGTGGCGGCGAAGTGCAGTTGTACGCGGCAGAGTTCTGGCACCCGCCCCGAGGCCCGGAACAGCGCGGCGGCCTGACTCAGACTGGCTTGGGCCGCCAGCAGGTCGCCCCGCCGCCGTTCGAGCACGCCACCCGTCGCCAGCAGCTCGGCGGGCCATTCCTCCGGCATCAGGCCGTAGCTCAGGAGCACGTCCACCGCCTGGCCGTGCTGCCCGTGCAGGCTGTGGTGCTCGGCGAGGCGGGAGATCGTCCACAGGCGCAGGTCATGGTCCCCGAGCTGCTCGGCCAGTGGACCCAGGCTCTCCAGGGCCACCTGATAGATGTGCCCTTCGCCGGTCAGCCGGGCCAGCTCCGCCTCGCTGGTCAGCAGCAGGGCCGTCAGCCGGGGGGCGTAGGTGCCATGCAGGGTGCGTTTCGCCTCTGCCAGCACTTCGTGGGCCTCAGTGAATTCCCCCCGCGTCAGGTGGATCTCCAGCAGTTGCCGCAGGGCACCCACACGCGGGCCGGGGAAGGGACCCAGGGGGAGCGCGTGGACAGCTTCACTCAGCAGGGTCTTGGCGCGTTTGTCATTGCCCAGCTCACGGTACATCTGCGCCAGGGAGATCGTCACGCGGGCACTGCGCTCGCTGTCTCCCAGGGCCAGGTAGCCGTGCCAGGCCCGCTCGACCCGTCGGAGGCCGCCCTCGGTCTGCCCGGCCTTGAACTCCGCGACCCCCCACCAGCGCCAGGCCCGCAGTTGTAATTCCCCTGAGAGATGAGGGGCGATACCCTCAAAGTGGGTGATGGCCTCGCCAAAACGCCCGAGCAGGCGCAGAACGTTGCCCAGCTCCACCTGTCCTTCGGGGTCCCCCTGCATGGCGGCGCGGGTCAGGGCCACCTCGGCATCGTCCAGCCGCCCCACCCGGATCAGAGCGACGCCCAGCAACAGGGCATCCCGTGCTGAGGCGGTACGGCCCTCCAGGTATGTGACCACGCCTTGAAATTGTCCGGCCTCAAAGAGGGCTTCTACATCTGTCACGCGCCGGTTCCTTCCATATACATTCCGGCCTCTACAGTACCGACATGACCCTTGCTTTTGGCCGCAAAGTTGCCGCACTGCTGCTCGCGCTGTTCGTGGCGGGTGGTTCGCTGGCGGGTGCCGGTGGAGCGAAGGACTACGGCGAGTCCACTCCCGGACCGGTCCACCTCGACGGCGGCGCCAAGGACTACGGGGAGTAAAGCGTGACCCGTCCGGCAACCCCTCGCCCGCACCTTCAGCCCCGGCCCCCACTGCCGCGTCCTCAAGGTGAGCGTCTGGACGCGCCGGGGGGCCGAACCCTGCCGGTCATGATCGGCGGGTCTACCGACTACGGCGAATAAGGGCAATCGCAATGCTGGGAGTGACATCAGAATCGAAGCTTAAAGGGTGTGCTCTGACGTTCCTCTAACTGCTGACGCCGCTACTCGACTGGGACGTATGACGGATCAGGAGCAGAGGAGCGAAGACAAAGTTCTCTTCCGGTTGCTCCCTGCCTTCAGCTCCCCTGCTTCGGCTGGGGCAGTTTTTAATGGCTGCTTGCGAAGGATGGTAACATTTTTGCATGTTTACATGCAGCGTTGGGGAGGTGGTTGAGGAGGGGGGAGCACCCCCCTGAGCCAAACCTAACGGCGGTCAGGCAGGCAAGGATGCGGGCGCCGCTCTGCTCTGCCCGCTGCCCACCCTCCCAACGGTTTGGCTACCCCCCCCTCGCACCGGGTCGGCCGTCGAGCGGCAGGGTGGTGGTGCAACAAGAGGCGCGGCCACAGGCCGCACGACTGTTCAAAAGATGAACAGCGGTGTCCTCGCCGGACGGGCACCAGCCGGAAAAAATGTCAGGGAAGGCGCCCAACATTTTTTCCGGCCTGCGGCCTCAAGGATCACGCGGCCTTCTGCCGTCAACGGCAACCCCGCAAGGGGGGCGGCCAGAGGCCGCACCGTTGACAGCGCAAAAAGCTTCAGCAGGGGGAAAAGAGAAGGGGCTGAGCGTTCAGCGGCGCCGGGGGACGGCCACCGAGCCCGCCCGGGGCGGCACACCGGGGGGCCGCTCCCCCCCGGTGTGGGCGTGCAGCCATGAGGGACCAGGGGGCAGGAGGGTCAGGGAGGGTGGGCGAGGCCGGGCGACGTGTGCAGGTTTTGTCGTGACAGACGTATTCCAAGCTTGACCTTGTACTATAGTCATAGTACAATACTCCTACCCCAGACAGGGGAAAGGAGCGCGAAATGTCCGTACTTGTTCTTTGTGCCCAGGAACTCAAAGCCGTCGAAATCATCGCCCGCAAGTGGGTCAACGTCGAGGAGGACGTGTTTCCCGCGTTGTACGTGGCGAACCACCATGCCTATTCCGAGTCGTATGCGAAGGCGGGCGCCCTGAGCGCCGGGCACGCCCTGGCGCTGCGCCGCGAGTACGCACAGGCGACCGCTGACCCGAAGACGTACACGGGCGACGAACTGCTGGCGACGCTGCACCGCGTCACCTACAACACGATCACCAACGACGGGCGGGGGATGCTGGACGACCAGGGCGAAGCCATGCGCCGCCGTCTGGTGCAGTCAGTGGCCTTCGAGGTTCTGGTGGAGGGCGGCCCCTGGGTGAAGGTGGCCGACCTGGGAAGCGTCCGGCGCGTCAACTTCGACCTGTACGAGATCAGCAGCCGCGATCCCGGCGAGGGCCACCGCGCCCGCGTGTACCTGATGGACGGCAGGCCCCACCAACATGAGGGATACGTCACCGATCAGCCGTGGGAGGCGTTTGAGAAGCTGTGGGAGATGAACGACGAGTGTTACGCCCACTGGCTCAGGGGGTACGAGCGCGACCTCGCGGAACAAGCCAGGCGGTTGGGTATCCTCTGAAAGAACGGCCCCGGGAGGGGCCGCTTTCCTTGTCCCAGACGGGAGAAACCACTTGCATCTGTACTATGATTACAGTACACTTCTTTTACCCCAGACAGGGGAAAGGAGTGGAAAAGATGACCTTAACAGCAGCTCAGCGCGGGAGCCTCGGCGGCAAGACGACCCACCAGCGGCACGGCTCCATGCACATGGAAGCCATCGGGCGCGCGGGGTTTCAGGCGACGGTGGAGCGGTACTACGGCGGCGACGTGCAGGCGTACATGAGTGCGCTGCGCTCCCACCAGGGCAAAGGGGAGTACGACCCCCGCTCACGGTGCCAGGTGCGCCGATCCGCTGCCTGACCGAAGCCCGGCCCCGCAAGGGGCCACCCCTTCCCCAGCCCAGGAGGCCCAGCCATGCCCGAATGGATTCGCCAGCCCAGCACCGAGACCATCCCCCACTTCGTCCGGCACTTCACCTCCACCAGGACGCCCGGCTGCGAATTCATGTTCGATGTTGACCCAAGCAGCCAGGAGCCGGTGTTCGGGGCCGACGACGAGCAGGCCCGCCAGAATTACGAATTTGCCCTGCGCGAGGTCGAGGCGGGCCGCATGGTGGACGAGGGCCTTCTGGATTTCAGCGTGCCCGTGCGGGACGCCGGAGCGATCCGTTGCCATTGCGGCGCGGTGGTCGAACTCACTGACGACTGGGAGGGCGCGGCCTGCCAGGGGTGCGGCACTGAGTACGGCGAGAACGGTCAGCAGTTCCGCGCGAACTGGCGCCAGTTTTGCCGAGAAACCGGGGAACTTGAGGACTGAGCCCAGCAGGGCGGCCCTCTGAGGGGCCGCCCCTTTCCCCCAGCTTGGAGAACGAGCCGTGCCCTATCCCTACCCCCAGACCCGCGAGGAGTACCGCGCCGCCATCCTGGCGAACATCTGCCGTCTGGTCGCACAGGTCGAAGCTGACCAAAACGAGTACGGCAGCGCCGAGAGCCTGGCGCGTAGTCTCCACCACGACGTGCGCGAGTTCTTCGACGAAACGCGCTGGAAACCAAACCCGGTGTACGACGGCATCACCGCCCGCGTGCCCCTGGGTCAACCCCTCACCCTGTTGATCGTTCACCATGACGGCCCCAACGGTCGGTGCTTTGTTCAGGGCCGGGTGCAGGCCATCCACCACCCCGGACGGCCGAGTGACGGCGCCGTATTCGAGGTGGTGCCGAAGGGCTGCCGGAACGTAAGGCGCCACAGGTACGCCGTGATGGTGGGCGCCGCCCTCACGATTTACCCGGGATGGGTCGAGGAGACGCGGCTGGAGCACACGCGACCTCTACCTCTGTACGACCATGCCGCCGTCCCCCCTGTCAGGTACGATCAATGAGAAGGCCCGCCCCCAGTGGGCGGACCTACTCGCCCCAGACAGGGGAAAGCGAGCAGGGGGAAGTATATGGCACGAGCGAAAGAAGTGAAGACCCTGGCCGAGTGGCGCGAGGAGCGCGGCCTGACGGTGCAGGAACTCGCGGACGCGGTGGGCCTGACCCGGGGTTCAATGGGCAATTACATCAAGGGCCGGGTCGAGCCGGGCATCCGCCTCGCCTACCGGATCGCGGACGCCCTGGGGGTAGAAGTGACCCAGATCAAGGATTGGCAGGTCGAACGGCCGGTGGACCCTCCCCCGAAGAGTCTTGCGGTGATTCAGCCGGGCGCATAAGTTTTACGCAAGTTTTTGCAGTTTTACGCAAGTTCCTCTGCTCAGTCCTGAGCGCAGCAGCAGTTCACCCCCGAACCGCTGCGACCAGCACAACCTCTGCCCCGTCCCGGGGCCTCGTGCCTCACTTGCGTAAAATTACTATTTTACGCAAGTCGAATTTGGGGTGTATTATTCTGTCTGTAAAGAAGGGGGCGCGTGGTGAAGAGTGAGCAGACGAAATCAAGGGGCCAGGCAATGACTGGGCTACTAGGGGCAGGTGAATAGCAGAGATGGGAACTGAATCGACTCTGTTCGATGCCTTGCCTGCCTTCGAGGGCTACTTACGCCACGAGGAGGCGCTGAGTCCGACTACTGTGCGGCAATACCGGGCAGATGCCGAGAAGCTGGTGAGGTGGTTGCTGACCGAGCGCGAGTGCCTGACGAGCTGGGAGCAGGTGGGGGCGCGAGAGTTGCGCGTCTATATGCAGCAGTGTCAGCCTGCCCCGGCTAGGGCTAGGCGGCTGCTCTCCAGTTGGAAAAAGCTCTGGGCCTACTTGGCTGAGATTGAGAAGCGAGAGATGCAGCGTGGCCCAGATGAGCTGAAAAGCCCTAAGTTGCCGTCGAAGCTGCCGCAGCCCCTGAGCACGGATGAACTCTCTCGACTGCTACATCAGGCCCGCGAGAACGTTAATGAGCAGAAGGGCTTGCGCGACTGGGCACTGCTGGCATTCTTGTACGGCACCGGCCTGCGAGTCAGTGAGGTCCTGAATCTGAAACTCAACAACGTGGTATTCCAAAGTGGTGATCCCTTGCCCACAGCGATCCGCGTGGTGGCGAAGGGGAACGTCGAGCGGCTGATCCCGCTAAGCGCTACAGCGCAACGGGCCTTGTACCAATGGCTGAAGGTGCGGCGCATCGAGGTAAAGGGGAACGGCGCCCTAGTATTTGTGCATCTGAAGACGGGAAAAGCCATTCCCGTCCGCACTGTGCAGGCCATGATGCACCGGGTAGGCGAGCGGGCGAACATTCCGGCTCAGCGGGCCACGCCGCACAAACTGCGGCATACCTTCGCCACCAACCTTGTGAACTTAGGGCGGCCTCTGGAGGAAGTACAGGAAGCTCTAGGCCATAAGGACAGCAACGTGACGAGGCGCTATACGAAGCTCAGCCAATCTCGACTTCGGGCCGTAGCAGATGCTTTACCAGATATACCCTAGTGCAAATGAAAGTCGTCTGTATTGATCTGGAGGTACACCATCAAAAACGACAAAATTCAGGGTCTATTTGATTATTCGGAATCCGAAGAGCCTGCCGAGTACCCTAGTTTTGAAGTTGCACTTCTTGCTCTCGGCAGCGTTCGTGGTTTGGGGGTTAAAAGTATAGGTAAAATAGTTGATGCGTATGGTGACAAGCTGGGGCTTATTTTTCACGATAAATATGAAAATATCATAGAGAGAATTCCATCTATGGATTTGAAATTGCACGAACTTTTGACGTATGAAATTCGTAAGGATCCCGAGAGGATAGTAAATTTAGCCCAAAAAGAGCTTGACAATTTACTTAAAGATAATATACACATAATTCCTTTTAGTAGGATTCCTAAACAGATGGCAGGGTATAGTGATAGTCCCAGATGGCTATTTGTTCAGGGGGATGTGGGCACTGTTTACTCTGGCTGTCTTATTGGTGCTGTTGGTACAAGACAGCCCAGTGAAGAAGGCAGAAGGCGGGCGCGTCTTGCCGCTCGTATTCTTGGGGGCTACGAGGTGGCTGTTGTATCCGGGCTGGCTGAGGGAATCGATGACGAAATTCACCGAGCAAGTCTGGAAAGAGGATTAAAAAATGTCGCTTTCCTGGGACACGGTATTAATAAAGTTTTTCCAGCCTCTACAGAATCCACACGAGAGTGGATCCTTAATAGTGGAGGAGCGGTAGTCTCGGAGTATTTCCCCAATGAGGGCTTCCAAAAGTCATATTTTGTACAGCGCAACAGACTCCAAGCGCTCCTATCCAGTGCTGTAATCTTTATTGAGGCAAATCAAAAAAGTGGCACCGCATACACGTTGGAGTTTGCCCATAAATATCGTAGACGTATTGCTGGCTTTAAAGCCAAAGAGCCAGGAATAGAACAAACGATTTCCTTGTACGGTTATCCAATTTTCAACATAATTAGCCAGTCAGGAATTCGAGAATTTGACAGATTTATAAGAAGTACAGTTGGTGGAACTAATAATAGAAATAAACTAATTAAGAAGATAACAGAGGAGTTGGGCAGGGAGATTTCTATTAGAGATTTAAGTAGGAGTGACGTTCAGCAAATTATTGCCGAGTTGATTGCTATTGCGCATCTTGCATCAAATAAGGAGTAAAATGCTACGTCTTGTCATCGTAGACTCAACAATTATCTCTGAGAGTGATGCTAAAAATCTCGACACCCTTGAGAAGGTGCTTACGCGACTCAGGTCCAAAGGAGTAAAAATCGCACTGGTATCTACTAATAAAATGGGAATGTATAAAGCCTCACGAGCGAGTTTTCAATTTTCCTTCGACTACTCTCTGAGTGGTGAAGAGGTCTATGGGAAGCCGCAAAATTCATTTAAGGGTGGGGGTGATAGGATAACAGAGATTTGTGGTGAAATGGGGATACCCCCTCACGAAACGCTCTATATAGGTGACGATCAGCATGATTACGCTTCATCTTTACATTCTGGGTGCTTTTTTGTAGCTGCCGCGTGGAAGGGACTAAGCGGTGTGTTCACTGCTGAAAGAGCACAAAGACCCGAAGATGTATGGAGTTTTGCCTCCCACTATCTTCTGCACCCTCCAAGGTGGAACTTCTCATTGGACGACCCAAATCGCAAATTTCGTCTGCGTACTCTGGCGAGCGCAAACACTCTTGCGTCAGAAGTGCGATTCTCTGGAAACCCACCATACCGTTTATTCAATTTAAAGCAGCTCTTTAAGGATAAGCTGCCTATCAAATGTGGTAATAGGTCCGCTGTATTAATCATGTTCTGGCACACGCTGGCGAGTATTGTTCTGGAAAATCTCTCCCCTCAATACTCTATCTTTACCGTCTATCCTGGAAGTAAACCGGACAGAACAAATGGTGTTATTCAGCAGGTGGCTGATATCGCCTCAAAAGTTCTAGGGAGTAAGTTTATAGGCGATTTGATTGTTCGTGCCATACCTGCCCCCAGCAGTCATGAACTAAAGACATCTGGAAAAGATTCTTTTTTGACGCAGACCAACTCTGTTATTCTCAACAAACATTATAGATCAAAGATTAAAGGTAAAACTATTGTAGTGTTCGATGATTTTCATACTTCGGGTAAATCTTTGGAATGGGCACGCAACCTCTTCCTAGCTGCTGGTGCCAAGGAAGTTGTCATGATTGCTATGGGTCGATTCGGTGGAAGATCGAAGCCTCATACTGCATATGAGCCTGTTTCAGTGTCAACCGTGACTCCATTTGATCTTAAGGAGTATTCCGAATCGGACTTCTTATCCACGGATTTACATCTTAGTCCGAGTGATGAGGGAAGGGTCGTCCTACAAAAATCCTTTGAAAAAAATCTTGTCAATAAACCATTCGAGGAGATTGATTAATCTTGATCAAAAGCTTAAGATTCAAAGTATGAACTCAATTATCAGATTTCTATTAGCATGCGACCAAAGCTTCGTCATGACTATGACTGAGCCCAACTGGACAGCCACCGAGAAGACTGAAGGTTTAGTCAGCGTCTAGAGCTTAGAGTGCGCTACGGTGCAGCCATGTCAGAGCAGCCCAGGGTGGCTTGGTGGGTAGTGGACGCCCTAGAGGGGCGCCTCGCCCGTGTAGAACTTGAAGACGGTCAATTCGTGGACCTTCCTCTTGCCAGCCTGCCCCGGGGCGTGCGCGAGGGCGACGTGCTCCGAATGGAAGAGCAGGACGGCGACTTCACCCTGGAGATCGACCACGAGGAAACGGCCCGTCGACGGGGCGAGGCTCAGGCGCAGCTCGACGCCCTCAACCGGCCCACGTCGGGCAGGGAGATCGACCTGTGAGGGGGCTGTTCGCGCTGGGGATCCTGACGCTTGGCCTGACCGAGGCGGCCCCCCTCACCCTCCGTTTCCTTGATGTGGGGCAGGGCGACGCGATCCTCATCACGTCCCCGGAAGGCAAGAGCGTGCTCTACGACGGGGGCCGCAGTGAGCCTCGGATGCAGACGCTGCTGCGGCAGTACGGGGTGCAGAGCCTCGACCTGGTGGCCGCCAGCCATGGGGACGCTGACCACATCACCGGGCTGATTCCAGCGGTGACGCTCTACAAGCCCCGGTTTTTCCTCAACAACGGCATCGCGGCCATGACCCAGACCTGGCAGAAGCTGATCACCGCCACGCAGAAGGCCGGGACACAGGGCCTCCTCGCCCGCGATCAGGTCATCAACCTCGGCAGCGTGAAGCTGACCGTGCTGGCGCCACCCTCGGGAATGCCCAAAAACCAGCAAAACCTCAACTCGGTGGGCCTGCTCGTGCAGTACGGGACGTTCCGGGCGCTGCTGACTGGGGACAGCGAGAAGGAGCAGACGGCGGCGTGGCTGCGGAAGTACCCGGCGAGCACGCTGGGGCCAGTCGACGTGTACAAGAGCATTCACCATGGGGCGGCCAATGGCGATACAGCGGCCTGGCTGGCGGCGGTGAAACCGAAGAACGTGGTGGTGTCGGTGGGACCGAACAATTACGGGCATCCGACGGCGAGTGCACTGAACCTGTACCAACGGGCAGGCGCCACGGTCTACCGCACCGACCAGCAGGGGACGGTCACGGTGACGGTGCAGCCGGGGGGCAAGTACGCCATCACGACTGAGCGGCAAGGAACGGTGCGGCCTGCACCAGCGGCAACACCGACTCCGAGGCCCCAACCGGCTCCCGCGCCTGTCACACTTCCGCCGTCAAGCGCGTACTACCCCAACTGCGCGGCGGCCCGTGCGGCGGGAGCGGCCCCGGTGCGGGTGGGGCAACCAGGATACGGGCGGCATCTGGACCGGGATGGCGACGGGGTGGGGTGCGAATGACCCTTCCACCCATCGAGAGCGAGGCTCACGCCCAGGCGAATGCGGAACAGGTGCGGGTGCTGCGCGAGGCCGTGGCCCAGCGGCGGGAGAGCGGCCAGGAGCCCGGAGCGGCTGATCGCATGTCCTCTGCCCAGCCCGTCCCACCCCACTCTCAACCTCGGAGGTGACCATGACCGACTTTTCCGAGATTCACTGGCAGCCCATCGAGGGTCTTGACCAGCTCACGGGGATGGTGGACGGCCTGCTGGTGGAGTCCCAGTCGCCCCCAGCGCGTTTTCGGGCGGTGGGCGTACCAAAAGCTTCAATGCTTCCGCCGTTTGAGCCTATGTCTGGGCGCGCTGGCCCTGCTCACGCCGCTGTTTGACCCTCTCCCGAAGGGAACCTGCCTGTTCAGGACGGTCAGTGAGCAGGCGCTGAGCGACCGCCCGCAGTCTGGGGTCCGTCAACTGAGCGGCCTGCTCGATGCCCCTCTTGGCGTCCTCCCCCGGAAGATGACCCAGGGCACTAAGCGCCGCGAACTGCACCTCCCAGATGTCGTCCAGCAGGGCTTCGGTCAAGGCTGGCGCCGCGACCGGATCGCCGAGCAGTCCCAGGATGTCTGCGGCATGGGCACGCCTTGGCGCCTCCGGGTGCCCGAGCATCTCCAGCAAAGGGAACAGCGCCGCGTGCCCGAACGCCACCAGAGCCGTGCTCAGCGTGGTGCGCCGCTCGGCGTCCGGGTGGCCGACCCCGCCCATCAACGTGTGCAGCGCATCCGGATGGCCCATCTGTCCCAGGGCGAAGATGGCTTTGCGGGCCACCTCGTCGTCCGGGTCGTTGACCGCCAGATTCAATGCGGCGGCACTCGCGGGATCGGCGATCTTGCTCAGGGTATGCACCGCCTGCAAGCGGGTCGCGGTGTCCGGGTTCTCCAGCAACTCAAGGAGCGGCGGCACAGCGTCCGGACCCATCCGCACGATGGCCCAGGTCAGGTTCTCGCGCACGAAGAAGTCCGGTTCATGGCCCAATCGCTCGATCAGGTCCGGCAGAGCGGCCCGGTGCTGAGTGGCCCCCAGGTCCAGGGCGGCCCGGATGCGGACATTCTTGTCCGGGTGCAGGAGGTCAGTCACCGTGTTGTGAATGGTCATGGTTGCTCCGTCCTGCTGGAAGGACAGGGCCTCCGAGATAAAGGTCCAGGCAGCGTGCAAGTCCGCCGGGAGGTGGTTTTCATAGGCCCGGCCAATAGCCTGGGCGATCTCGGGGCGGTCAGCCGTGGTCTGCCTGACGAGCTGCTGCCAGCGCGTCGCCAGTGTCTGCGCTTCGGGTGAAGGAGGGGTAAGACCTTCCTCCAGCGCCGTGAACACGTCGGTCAGGAGTGTCTCCCAGTCGTCGCCGGATTCCCGGGGCTGGTTCTGGAGGCTCTGGAGCTGTTCCTCACTCAGGGAAAGCTGGCCCGCGATGTCCTGTGCCGCCTGCATAAAGTGCCCCACCTGCCGGGCAATGCGCTGGGTCAGCGCGATGGTCTGCGCCACCTCGGTCCAGCCGACCTCGGCGGCCCCCTGCAAGGCTTGCAGACGGCGGACCAGTTGGCGCTCCTGGGTGATGCGCGCCTCCAGCACCTCGATGTGCCGCCGCAAAGCCTCCTGTGCGTCGTAGGCCGGATCGTCCAGCGCCCGCGCAATCTCTGGCAGGGTCAAGCCCAGCGTTTTCAGGCTCTGGATATGCAGCAAGCGGGTCAGGTCGGCGGGCGAGTACAGGCGGTAGGCCGCCCGGGTACGTCCGCTGGGCTTGAGCAGGCCCAGGGCGTCGTAATGGCGCAGGGTGCGAATGGTCAGACCCGTTCGCCGGGCCAGTTCCCCGATTTTGATGTCCACGGGCACCTCCGACGCTCACCCTAAACCGTGACGTTACGAGAGGGTCAAGGGCAGATGGACGCGTCGTGGCCGGAGGGTACGTACGGTGCCCAGAGAGCGGACCCGCTGTGACCCGGATGCATTTTCTCGTGTGGGTACTAAAAGTTTTTGAGCAGATCGTTCCCCCTGATCGGCTGGACGTGTACGCCAAGCCGTTCCGGCGCTGGCGGGCGCTGCCGCTCACGCAAGCGAAGCGGGAGACCATGGACCGGCTCTCGCAGGAAGTTGAGGCGACCCGTCCGGTGGTGGGGCAGGTCCTGGCCCTGGGCGAAGAGTTGCGCTTTGAGAGTGACCACCGACAGCAGGAGAGGGGCGCTGCGGAGCAGACGCTGGCCGAACTGATCGGTGTGCCGACGAGACACGATCTCTGACGTTCGGCGCTCGGCGGCAACTTCAAACTTCCCCCGGTGTGCCCGTGTCGAGACCTTGCAAGGGCCGGAAAAAGCCCGCAGGGACAGCTTTAATGCTATTATCAGCCGGTAACGGGAGGGCGAAATGACCACCACTCAAGACCAGATTCGCCGCGAGCTGGAGGCCCAGAAGGCCGCCTATGAGCAGGCCCAGGCCGCCCGTGCCCAGCGCGCACAGGACGTTCACAGTGCCCGCCGGTCGCAGCAGATTGAAGGTGGCGATATTTCCTCCTACGCCCAGCACCTCAGCCAGCAGTACATCGAGGGCAAGCTGACGACGGAAGAAATGCGCGAGAAGCTGCTGGAGCACCACGGCGTCACGGTGAAGTGACCCCCGCATGACGAGGGACCCGGAGTTCTTCTCCTACGACAACGGAGTGCCCAGAAACCGCCTTGGCCTCGACGACGCCGAGGCGTTTTCCTTGATCGAACGGGACCTGACGTACACCCGGACGCTGGAGGTCAAGAACGGCACCGCGCCGGAGGCGACCCGCAGCGGGCAGTTCGATCTGGAGCATCTGAGGGCGATTCACCGGCACATCTTTCAGGACGTGTACGAGTGGGCCGGAACGACCCGCAATCAGACCATGACGATTGAGGGCCAGCAGGTCAGGGCTGCGCCGCTGATCTACAAGGACGACGGGCGGGTGCCGGTGCCCTTCGTCCCGAGCCAGCAGGTGGACCGCAGCCTGAACCGGACTTTGGATCAGCTCCGCGAACAAAACCTCTTGCGTGATCTTCCCCGCTCGGAGTTCGCTGACCGGGCCGCCGTGGTGTTCAGCGAGATCAACAGCGCTCACCCCTTTATGGAAGGCAACGGCAGGACGCAGCGCGAGTTCATGACCCAGCTTGCCGGGCAGGCAGGCCATCTCCTGAACTTCGACGTGGTGAGCGCCGAGCGCATGAGCGTGGTCAGTCTGGAGGCGCGGATGGGTGATATGTCGGGGATGCAGCGCCTGTTTCAGGAAATCAGCGATCCTGGGAGAGTGGCCGCGCTGGAGATGGCGCAGGGCTTTTTGGAGCGCGAGCAGGTCGATTGGCAAGACCTGTATATCGCCACGGCGACACCCGGGCGTGCCTATAACGCGGACATAGCGATCATCAGTCGGGACGTGGTGGTCACGAGATCGGAGAGTGACGTGATCGTGGCGCAAACGAGTGACCTGAACGGCCAGACAGAAGGCCGGGTGAGGTTCACGGCCAGCGAGTATCCCTCTCCTGCACAGGACGGCGAGGTTCAGCAGCGCAGCCGTCAACTTGACTGGGACGTATAACCGATCAGGAGCAGAGAAATGCAGTCGAGGCCCCCCCTCCTGGTTGCCACACAACTCGCCCCGGCCGGGGCATTTTTTTGTGCTTGCTGACGGTGGTGGGCTAACATTTTTCCATTTTTGCATGTTTACATGCAGCGTTGGGGAGGTGGTTGAGGAGGGGGGAGCACCCCCCTGAGCCAAACCTAACGGCGGTCAGGCGGGCAAGGATGCGGGCGCCGCTCTGCTCTGCCCGCTGCCCACCCTCCCAACGGTTTGGCTACCCCCCCTCGCACCGGGTCGGCTGTCGAGCGGCAGGGTGGTGGTGCAACAAGAGGCGCGGCCACAGGCCGCACGACTGGTCAAAAGATGAACAGCGGTGTCCTCGCCGGACGGGCACCAGCCGGAAAAAATGTCAGGGAAGGGCGCCTGAACATTTTTTCCGGCCTGCGGCCTCAAGGATCACGCGGCCTTTTACCGTCAACGGCAACCCCGCAAGGGGGGCGGCCAGAGGCCGCACCGTTGACGGCGCAAAAAGCTTTAGCAGGGAGAAAAGAGAGGGGGCTGAGCGTTCAGCGGCGCCGGGGGACGGCCACCGAGCCCGCCGGGGGCGGCACACCGGGGGGAGCGGCCCCCCGGTGTGGGCGTGCATCCACGAGCGAGCGAGGGGGCAGGCGGGCCAGGAAGCGCGGGCCAGGCCGGGCGACGTGGGCAGGTTTTGCCGTTACAGACGTATTCCAAGCTTGACCTTGTACTATGATTATAGTACACTACTCCTACCCCAGACAGGGGAAAGGAGCGCAAGTGTGAACTACTTTCAGCACGTCACCACCGCCGACGACCTCAAAAGCGAGTACCGCAAGCTGTGCAAGCAGTACCACCCCGACAAGGGCGGCTCTACCGGGCAGATGCAGGCCATTAACGCCGAGTACGAGCGGCGGATGGCGCAGTTCCTGAGCGGCAAAAGCGAAGGCGAGTACGGCCAGGGCAAGTTTTACAAGACCCGCCAGGAGGAGGCCGAGGTCGAGCGGAAGGTCCGCGAGGCCGTGGAGAAGATCGCCCACCTTGACGGGCTGGACGTGGAAATCATCGGCGCGTGGGTGTGGGTCTCCGGCGACACCAGGCCGCACAAGGACGCCCTGAAGGCGGCGGGCTACTGGTGGATGCGGGGGCGGGGGATGTGGGCCTTCAAGGGCAAGTACAGCAGCGGCAAGGGCAATACCAGCATGGAGGAGATGCGCGAGAAGTACGGCAGCGAGCGCCTGACGCGCACGCGGACCTTGAAGGCCAGCTAACCCCTCGCGGGGCCGCCGTGACCGGGCGGCCCCACCTCCGCCAGAGGTGCCCCATGAACCTGACCCCCAGCAGACCCGCGCCCTCCGCGCCCTCGTTGATGCCGTGCTCGCCTGCGAACTGGCCGCCCAGGACGTGCAGGCCGCGCCGACTTTCAAAGCCCGGCTCCACCTCAACTGCTGCCGCCGCCGCAAGCGGGCCGCCATTGACCGCGCCTTTCGCCTCGGCCTGCGCTCCCAGCGGGCCTACGGCGTCGAGGAGTGGACAGTGTGGCTGTCCCCTGACGGCACCGCCAGCCTGACCAGCGAGGAGGACGTGGACACGACCAACCGCCGCGCCACGCTGGAGGAAGCGAACGAACTGCTGGAGGAGCACGGGCTGAGGCTGTGGCCGGTCAGTGACGAGTACGAGTGGGCGGTCCTGATGGACAGCAGGATCGTTGGTGGGCGCTACCTCGCCACGGCGATTCTCGGCGACGACGGCCGCGTGGAAGTGCTGCGGCTGGAGGGCGGCACGGCTGCGCTCACCGCCTCCCTGATGTGCGACGAGCTCCCCGACGAACCGCCCATGCTCATGTGTAACCCCGGCGTCGTGCAGGCCGTCAGGACGTTCGAGTTCCGCGACCTGCCCCGCTCCTCCGGGTCCGAAGACTGAGCCGGAAGCAGGGCCGCGCCGCGATGTGTGTCCCACGGTTTCACGTCCCAGTGCGGGAAAATGCTTGCATTTGTACTATGATTATAGTACACTTCTTTTACCCCAGACAGGGAGAAAGGAGTGGAGCAATGACGAACGAAACCCCGTGCCCCCGCAACAAGAGCCGCACTTGGAAGGTGGATCTCTACGCCGGGTGGGGCGACGGCCCCAGCGCGACCGTGTACCTCGGGAGCCACACCGTCACCCTCAGCGCCGACCACGAGGGCACCTTGAGCGCCCAGGTGGACGGCGAGGCCGAGACGGTCGAGGAGGCCGTGAGCTACCTCAACCGGGCGAAAGCCGACGGCCGGGTGGAACTGCTGGAGGAGACCCGCACGCCCGAGCCCGAGCCGACCATCCCTTTCACTGCCGAGCCGACCATCGGCAAGGCCCGCGCCGCCCGGCTCCACCGGATCATGGGCCGTCTGGGGCTCCCCAGCGCCCAGCATTACGCCATCGCTGCCGCCGCCCTGGGGGAGTGGGCGCCGGTCCCGTCCCTCGCGGACCTGTACGAGCGGGAGGCCCGCGTGGTATGGGCGCACCTGTGCCGCCTGTACCCGAATGCCCGCACGGTGGCCCAGGGCGTGAGCGCCCGCAGCGCCCGCGCCGCCTGACCCGGCACGGCCCCGCCGACGGAGGCGGGGCCACTTACCCCAGGAGTGACCCGCGATGACGACCCAGACCCGCACCCCTGAACTTGAAGCCGAGGCCGAGCGGATGCGCGAGCGGCGCCGTCACCTCGCGCGCAACATCCGCCAGGCCCGCAGCCTCGCCCGCCAGATCCCCGCCAACCCGGCAGGCCCAGACTTCTTGCGCCCTTACCGCCGCGTGACCATCGAGCAGGGCTATCTCTACCCCAACCCCGACCGCGCCGCTGCCTGTCAGGAGCACGCCGACCGTGCCCGCGAGTCCTACGAGATGCTGCGGGCCGCCGCAGGCGCGGAAGACGGGCTGGCCGCCCCCATGCTGGAGGCCGTCAAGGCCGCCGCTGACCTGTACGCGGCCCTGGCCCGGACTGCCCGGTATTGACCTGGGGGTGCGTGACGCTGGGGGAGGCCAGGTGCCCGGACGGCGGACCGTCGGTTCCTCCCCTGGCCTGCTCCGCAGAGACACCGCACTCCTGGCCCCGCAGGGGCGGCGCGGGGCCAGGCGGCCATGTGGTCCGCGTGTAAGACGCCCTCGGTTAGCTTGCCGGGTATGGCAAGACGACGGCGGCGCAAACAGCAGGACAACCCAGCCCAGGTCCTTGGGTTCGCCCTGTTCATCGGGGTGATGTACGCCGGGGTGAGCGGCAACTGGGGATTGTTCTCGCTCCTGATCCTGATTGTGGCCGGGGTGTTGGCCGCCTCCGTTGTGCGGGTGCGTGGCCGCAAGGCGCGGGCGCTGGCGTTGCGTGATCTCCAGACCCTCTCTGGGGGTCAAAAGTCAGGTCAAGGCATGAGGAGTCGGCTCCAGTACGGTGTTTTCTGCGATGAAAGACACCCGGAGCCGACCCCCTCAGTCTAGCCTCACTGCCCTGCTCGCTGAGCACTTC
>NZ_WBSL01000019.1 GCF_009377345.1 Deinococcus terrestris
GACCTTTCGCACCTGGTACAACCACGTCCGGCTGCACTCCGCCTTGGGCTACGCCTGCCCCTGGGCTAGGCTCTTGGAGACGGCGAAGTCTCGCAACGCCGCTTGAAGGATTTTCTGGAGCAGTACCACCACGCTCCTGGCCGGATGAGCTGAAGTTCTTGCGTCGCAATCAGAGTTCGTTCGAGAGCATGTCCAAGTTGGGCATAAGCAGGGATATTCCGGAATTCCGCTTCGGTCGCCCGCCATAGGATGCGGTAATAGTGCCGCTCCCAGCCAGCATCGTGTAGGAGCCGTGTCAGGTGTGTCGCGCCTTCCTGAACGGCCTCTCGGCGGTAGTGGGGATGGATGCTGACGATCCGGCTCAGGCTCCAGATCAGCTCCTGCGGGGTGCAGGCCTCGGCAAACAGCGAAGTGCGGGAATCAGAAGTACCCAGGGAATTTGAAGTCTCTTTTTCAGGTAACGACCACATCAATAGGGGTGAGATTTCAAACTTATCTCCTGTCAGGAGTATTGACTCCCGCACTTCTTGACGCGCCTCCTGTTGGAACTGCCAGGCTGTACGTCCCTTCTTTCGGTCGGCCGTGAGGTCGCGTGGGCAGGCCGGAAGCTCGTGGGCAATCACCCGGGCCCTCATCCCTGGGGCTGGCCGCAAGAGGACTGCGATCCAGGTTCCCGCACAGGCCCGCACCTCGGTGCGTTCCCCAGTCTCGGCGTTCAGGAACGTCGTGGTGGTCCAGGTGCCGCCGCGGTACAGTCTGGGTCCGCCTCTCTCCGCAGTTCGCTCTTGGCCCCCCATGGGGATGGCACCGGAACTCTTGTGGATGAGACCGATGTCCTGCAGTTTTCGGGTGGCCCGTTCACACTGATCGCTCGACAACCGGGTGACGATGGGGAGCAAGTCCAGCACCGTGAAAAAGGTGTAGGTGGTGGTGTGCTCTTGGCTCTGGCCACGGCGCTCAATCAGGGTGTAGGCCGCCTGTGTCAGGGCCCTGAGCACCATCAGGGCGTTATGCCGGGCGTCACGGCGCCTGATGTAGGCCTCGACGATAGGACGCGCCCGTTCTACGGCTTCGGCCGCCCGTGCGGCAGGGGTGCCCGGACGAGGACGTTTGATTCGGTCCAGCGCGGCGTCAAGACACGCGGGGAGGACGGTTTCAGAGGCGAGGCGAGGTGAGTTCCTGAATTGGCCGATGGGCTGGCTCGATTTGGGCTGTGGTTGGTGTTCCGGTAACAATCGGGGGTGTACGTTTGCGCGGAAAGCGGCCTCGAAGGAGCGGTTTTTCTTCTGACTTGATACCTGAGCGTTTACGTTTATCCGCTGCTGGAGAAGTCGCTGCTGCGCTTGCTGCCGCAATAGGACTTCTTCAGGGGTAAACGCTCGGGGTTGAGGGAAAGTCTTGACAGGGGTGGTTCGGGCAGTCATGTCGCTCCACTTGCAACAGCAGGGGACGCCCCGTAGACTGACCGCTGTTTCAGGTGCTGGTCATCTACAGAGTAGGACTGAGCTATCCCGCCGCCAGCGGGATTTTTCAGTGTTGGACTGTGGACTCTCGTGGGTCGTCCTCAGGCAGGTCGGCCTCCAGGGATGGGGCAGCTCCAGTCATGCTCACGCGGAATAGAGGAGTGCCGGAACCACTGTACTGTCCGCTTTTCGGGCTTCCGGACAATCACGCAAGGCTCTGTACTGGGCTTGACGCTGCCCTCCTTGATCGCCCCTTATGCGGCTGGCACGAGTAATTTCAAGTTTCAGCCTTGCCTGGCTTCGGCAGTCAGGTGTCGCAATAACGTCGCATCTTCGGCAGTCAGGTGTCGGTGAAAACGACGGGGCACGGCAGTCAGGTGTCGTGGAAACCACCGAATGTCGGCAGGTAGGTGTCGAAATAACACCTCCTGTTCGGCAGTCAGGTGTCGGTGAAACGCCCGAATATCGTGCGCAAGCGAAAAAGCTTTTCTGTACCGGATCTATCGGCCTGCTTCGGCAATCAGGTGTCGGTAAAACGACTGGGGCCGCCCTGAGAAGGAATTTTTACCGGCCCCGTACGGCAGTCAGGTGTCGGGATTTCAGCGTTCCACTTTCCCGCTGGGTCAGTTCAGCGATGGAGCGTAGAAAAGCTTCGGGCACCTGCAGTTCGACGAAGCTTGCCAGCCAGGTCTCGAAAAATTCTGGCTTGCCCTGCGCCTGATCCATTGCTGCAGCGCTGCGGACTTCGTAGGACCAGCGCTCATGCAGGCCCAGGGTGCCGAGGAGCTCAAGAGCCGCTTCGAAGCGTTCGAAGGCACGGTTCTGGTTCTTGTGTTCCCGCAGATCCAGGACTTCCTGCATCAGGCTCGCGCGCTGGAGTAGGAGTTGTACGGGAATGTAGCGAACCGTTGCCCTGTCGCCTGCCGTCTCCCGCAGCCAGTAGGAGAGTTCGGTCCCGATCTGCTTGGCCCAGAGGTTGGTGGCGGAGTTGGCAGGCAGTTCTACCAGGCCTCGGAAGATCGGCGCGAAGCTGCGTGGGAAGTACTTGGCCCAAGTGCCCAGCACAATGGTCCACGAGCTGGGGATGGACTGGCCTTCGACTTTGCGGGAGCGGCCGCGGGCCATCACCGCCAGGACCCGCTGCCGGGTACCCTCGTCGTCGTCAGGCCCGGCGTCGGGCAGGGTCAGCCACAGGCGCTCCAGATGGAAGAGGCTATCGGTACACCGCAGCAGATCTTTGGGACGGACACTGCCATTCGGATGCGGCTTGAGACCCAGGGCCTTGGCCAGTTCCCCCGGCTTGATGGTGATGGGGGTGAACAAGTCATCTTGCTCGTGCTCGAGGGCCTTGGCGGTAAGCAGCCGCCAGACGTCCGAGGTGCGGGGGTCGAGGGTCATGAGCTGCTGGCGCAGGGCGTCTTTTCCCGCGTTCTCCTCGAAGTAATTCAAGACGAGGCCGTTCTCGAAGGCTTCGTGATACTGGAGGGTCATGTCGTCCCAGCCGTCAGGCCCACGGGTCGCCCGGTCGATCATGACGGCGGGCTTGTTGCCCATGGTGATCAGGTAGGGCTGGCTCTCAGCAGCGGGGAGAGTGACGGCATCCGGGGCCACTACAGTTGGGAAGTGTCCGGCGGCCACCCCGGCGCGCAGCACCCACTGCCAGACCTTCGAGGGGAGGCGGTAATGCTCCCGGAGGGGCACAACATAGAGGATGCGTTCGCGCCAAAGTTGCTTGTCCGTGCTGTTCCCCGCCCGGACGCGACTGGTCTTGAGCAGGGACGCCACGGTCTCGGGGTCTACTTGCTCACCATGCTGCTCGACCCAGTGTACGGCTGCCCAGCCTTGGTACAGAGCCTTGAGTTGCTCGAAGGCGGGTCCGCGCGTCGGTAGGGGGTCCGGGAGCTGAGCCTCATCCCCGAAGCGGCGGGACAGCTCCGCCACGAAACGGGCCATCTCCGTGGCGGGAGGAAGTTTCTGCCGGGGCATGGGACCATTTTAGGGAAGGGGGAAGATCGGATTTGAGCAACAGTGTCGGAGCGTGAGCCTATACCGTATTCCTGTGCCTCTGGACCATGACGTCACCAGTATTCATGACAACCTCCTGACCTACACCCAGCAAGAGCATTCGGTGCCGGCCCAATCTTCTCGGGAGGGGTCGTAGGTGATCCTCGGCATGATCTGATTCTCTCCGCTGTGCTGCTCTGGACGGGGGCGAGTATGAATTGGGACGTCGCCTCGTGACTGGGTATGGGACTTCTCCTGGTTGTCCTTGTCGTTATGTTGCGCGCCAGCTGGCGTGACGTGCGGGCACCTGGCCTCGACATGGTTGCAGCCCTGCGGAGTCGGGGGGGAGCTGAGGTACCTGTTCTCCAGCAATTGCAGGTATTTCCCCTCTCCGCCCTGACGGAAGTTGACACTATGCTGAGCCAGCGCATTGCCGCAGTAGAAACGGGAATGATTTTCCTGATCGGCGGCCTGAAGACGGCTGGAGTACTTGGAACCCTAGCCGTGATGCTGGGGACTTGGAGCGCTTTGACAGCGATATTTGATGGATTAAAGCCCTACAGCTATCTGTTCGCTGGAGTGGTGGCTGGCGTGCTGATTGCTGGTGAGCGCTTGGAAACGGGGTTACAGCAGGTGCGGCGCAATAGGGACATGGTGAGCCGCGCTATCGCAGTGTGCAAGGCGGAATAGGGGATAGTTACTCTCCTGTTGCAATGAGCATGCAGGGACGCTCAATGAGATCGGGGCGTCCGTTCTGGAGGCAGCCGAGCATGGTGTGGAGGAGGGGTTGCCGGGGGCACTGTTGCTCGCCGTACCGCCAGGGCCGGCGCATCAGGGCGTAGAGATGGTCCTCAGCGAAATGGCTGGTGAGGAAGACGCCAAGGTCGTAGAGGCGGTTGAGCAGTGGCTCTGCAGGGACGGGGACACCCCGAAGCACTTGATCGAGCTCGCTGGTACGTAAGCGGAGAAGCCGCTGGACCGTCACCGGCTCGATGGGAGTGGGGCGTAGGTAGGTGGCTGGCTGTTGGTGCAGCAGATAGGGCAGCAGGGGCCGGTAGCGGTGTCGGGCTGGAACAACAGCTAGGGTTCTCGCTGGGAGCTGTGCGCCGGGCTTTTCCAGGAGGGAGGGGAGGTCCAGTTGGACTCCTCCGGGCCAGATGAGGTGCTGGCCCCCCGGGCCGACCTGCACCCGAGCGAACAGGGTCGTCAGCCGTAGGGTGCGGTGCGTCTCGATGTCCAACAGAGGTTGGAGGTCCAGACGATAGGTCTGTTCATGGCCGAGGGTCACCCAGAGCTGGTGGACGCCGGGTTCCACTAAGACCTCGGTGATCCCGCCCAAAGCGGAGGTTTGTGTCGCGGCCTCTACCGGGATGCTGCACCTCACCTTTGCTCCTCGGGAGCGAGCGTCCACGTCCATCCGCCACCCGCTGCGTGGGGGTAGAGGGTCGCTTCCACCTGTGCGAGCGCGCCGTCCAAGATGGCAGCAAGGGGTGTGGGCCAGATTGTCGCCGTGCGCCGGGAGGGACTGTGCCACTGCCAGTGCAGCAGTTGGATGAGGCCGCTTCCGCAGAGGCCCAGGGCCTGCCGGAGGGCCAGTGCGAGGTCAAGCAGGCGCCTATGGAGGAGCGGTAGGTGAACGGCATATCGCGCTTGGAGGGCGGCAAGAACGGTGCTGTCAATGCCGTAGGTCCGGAGTATCTGGTCTGGGGTGGCGGGGAGATCAGGCAGCGTGGGCAGGCACGCTTTCATCGGGCGGTAAAAGGCGGCTGCATTGGTGCTGAGAACGACACGCAGGTGGCCCAAGTAGATCTGTGTAAGGGGGTCGTCGCAAAGATCACCGGGCTTGAAGGGCGGCGTATCCAAGTGGAGGCGCGGCTGTTCGTCTTGCCAGAGCGTTTCAACGAGAAGGGCGTAGTCCCCGTCTAGGAGCAGCCACCACCGGCAGTGCGCTTCGGGGACGACCCGCTGGAGGCGCCAGGGAGGAGGAGGCAGGAACGAGGGACCATGGGACATCGGGCGGAATGTATCAAATCAGATGACATCTGATTTGAAGTAGCGAAGAAGTGAAGGGAGCGGGAAGCCTGACGGGATGTCTGTGAAACGCCGCTCCTCTGCCCTCTCGATCCAAGAGGTGCAGTACCTAGAACGACTGGGGGCTCATATCCGCGCCTTGCGGCAGGCTCATGAGCTAGGGCTGGACGAGCTGGCCGACCGCGCGGGCCTGCACCGCACACACCTGTGGAAGATCGAGAAGGGCCAGTTGAATGCAGGCGCGATCAGCTACGTGCGCTTGGCCAGCCAGCTTGGAGTAGCGCCCGGGGAGCTGTTCCCCGCGTTCCCGCTACCGCCGGATCAGGCGCAGCGTGAGCCGTCTTAAATTGCATTCGGGGGAGCAGGGACCTAAAGTGCCAAACCTTATATGCCGCTGTCCGTCCTTACCATGCCCGAATCCGTACCCTACTTTCAGATCATTGATGAGGCGGGCCATCCTGTCCACGAAGCGGATCTGTTCCTGCGGGACACCTGCGCCCGTCTCGGGCTGTTGACCACCCAACGCAGCTACGCCTTTGCCCTCCTGGACTGGCTCCAATTCCTGCATGGGCGGCGCAGAAAAGTGAACGAGGTAAGCCGCCAGGACGTGGTGGACTACCTCCTGGAATTGAGAACCAAGGCTAACCCCCAACGGGCTCGCCGCTCTGCGGCGGCGCCCCGGCCGGGCAGCATCAACGCCGTCACCGGCAAGAGTACGCTGCGCCCGGGGTATGCTCCAGCCACGATCAAGCAGCGGCTCACGGTGGTGGGCCTGTTCTACGACGTCCTGGAGAGCGCGGCTCTGGGCCCTCCCCAGCATCCGCTGGGCCGGATAAAACCTGGGGTGATCGCCTCCGACCCCAAGTCTTACCACTACCACCAAGTCCGGGCGTTTCGTCAACGCGTGCCGCAGCGCACAGCCCACGCCCTGCCCGCCGATCTGCTGCAGCGCTTTCGGGATGTTCCCAGTTCAGCCCGGGACCGGGCATTGATTGAGGCGCTGTTTTGCACGGCAGGTCGCGCCATGGAAGTGCTCGCCATGACGGTCGGCGACATTCAATGGGAAGCGCGTAAGGTCATGCTGACGACGAAAGGGCAAGCCTTTAAGACAGCGGTGGCCGTATCCAGTCGCTTACTGGTTCTGCTCAGGGACTATCTGGCGGAAAGACCAGGCCCTGCCGCGCCGGGCGATCCCCTCTGGCTGATGGAGCGGGGAAAGGTGCGCCCTATGACCTATACCGCTCTGCGGGCTGTCTTGCGACGCCTGAACACGGAATTCGGCAGCAACGTCACGGCCCACGATTTCAGGGCGACCAGCGCCACAGCACTGGCTAGTAGTGCCGATCTGCCCCTGTTGGCGGTGAAGCGGCACCTGCGGCACCGGGACTTGCTCTCCACGCAACGCTATCTGGGGGTTGATGGCATCTATGACGCCGCGAGGATCAGCGCCCGAATCGACTCTTTTGCAGAGTTAGATGATGTAGATGTGGCCGAGGGATACGACGCCGAGGCCTTTAACAGAGTGTTTGGCAGTGGAACGCAATGACTGAATTGATGAATGTGGCCCCGGACGCCACGCCGGATGAACTGCGGCGTCTGGCGACCGAGGTGGGGCGCTTGCGGGGCTACACGCCATTCTCCATGAAAAAGCACCGTCTTGGAGTGGGTTATCTGCTGGACTGGTTGATGACGTTTGATGGGGTCACTTGGCAGGAACGTTGGGAGCAAGCGGAAGCGCAAATGCTCAGCGAGGGTCAGGGAGCATCCGCGGAAACGAAATTTCAGCACGAGGCTATGCGTCTGGCGCTGCCAACTCTGACCTGCTTGAGAGTCATTCGCCCTTCTTACCCATGGCTGGACACCTTCAAAAGCAACGGCATGGCCAGATGTCTAGCGGCCACTACGGATGCTGAGGCTTTCGATCTGGTGGCACAGGCAGCGAGAGCTCGCGTCTATGCGGGCTGGAGGGCTGTGGACAGCCAGAACTGCTTGGCTCTATTGCTCATGCACACGGGTAAACGTTTGCGAACCCTCACGACAGCCGACCTGCTTGCCTTCGATCAGGCACGGCTTCAGGGAATGTTCAGCAACATCGGCTTGCTCAGCCTGTACCAGTTGTTGGTCGACCTTGAGGTGGTGGAGGACACACCCCTGGCGTACTCCTGGAACGCTCACCTGAAGCCGCTCGCAATTCGGACCATGCTCATTGAGGAAGGCTTGGATGAACCAAAAATCCTGTCGGTGTTTGAGGCCTACTTTGCAGAACGGCAGCTTACCCTGGCGCCAGATTCGGTGATGCGGGAATGTCGCTTCCTCATCCGGCGTTTCTGGAAGCAAATCCCTGAGACGGAACGTCAACAAAGTGGTTTCAATCTGTCGTTTCAGACTGCGCAACAGCTTAAGGCCAGCTTAAGAATTCACCCCAGAACAGGTCGTCAAACGAACCCAAAGCGGAGCTTTCATGCCATCAGTGCGTTGTACGCCTTCCTTAATAGGAAGGCCGCTGAAAATCCTAGTCAATGGAGAGAATTTGCTGCTGAAAGCCCCATTTCGAGTAATGAATCCCGTCGCGCCAAATTAATTCAGGATGTGGCGCTAGACAAAATGCAGCAGCACACCTTGTCGCTCCTGCCTCATTTGACCCAGATAAGGCGGCTTTTGAAGGAGAACTATGAGCACGCCCAGGAATTGCTCACGCATACCTTACAAAGCGAAGGGGGCGAGGTATTTCAAGTGGGTGGAGTTACGTACATGAAGCTTCAATCAGAGGATGTCACTAGGAGAAAGCAAGCACAAGAACATTTGCGCGACACAATAAAACGCGCAGACTCTAAAGGCAGGGGCCACTTCCAGATCCGCAACCGTGAGGAGCAGGCATTCTGGATGTGGGCTTCCGTCGAGATTCTTATTCGAACCGGGTTGCGTCCCGTAGAGTTATTCAAGCTTAAGCGAACCGACCTGATTAACAGGAGGAGTGCAACGGGTATGCGCGTTGCATCCCTTAGAATTGCGGCGAGCAAGACAATTCTACCACGGATTATCGACCTTTCGCCTGAAGCTTTTTCTTTTATATGCAGAATAATTGATAGAGTACAGGCGAATCACGATACCTATCCGGTGGTGGACCGATATGACTGTGTGTCGAAATCATTTGAACTCTCACAACCCTTCCTGCTGCAACTTCAATACAGCGCACGAAGACAGGCTTTTCGGGGGCGCGAAATCCAATATAGTCTTCACCGATTTTTTAAAAAAATGCATTCAGACGGAAAGCTGGCAGAGGGTGTGTTTCTTGGTCTAAAAGACTGCCGTCGCATTTTTGCCACCCGGCTGTATCAAAAAAACGTTCCCATTCTAGCAATTTCATATGCCCTAGGACATGCAGATGTTAAAACAACAATGCATTACATAGCTTACCAGGGTGATGATCTACATATGCATCTAGATAATTTGTGGGAATCAATATAATTTTGCATTCATCTCCATAAACAGTACATTTATAAAATGCTTTTTATGGATGCCCTGCTTCCATAACAGATTAATCGGTTCGCAATCATTAACGCTAGCAGATCGCCTATATGTAAAACTGATTAGCAGCGTAGAGGTTGGGGAACGCTCTTTCCCTCTTAAGTAGTGCAGATATCCTTAATTATCTGCACTAAGAGCTATAGACCAGCTTTGCACGCCCTAGACGACATTTTCCTGCAATCAGGTCCGGTTATGCCTCAGTCACTCTCGGAAATAGCCACCCTTCAGTTTGACCCTAAAGCCGCTGGCCCCAGTCAGAACTCAAAAGCCTTGTGGAGGGTTGAGAGCGATCGGCAGTCATTAGCCATGCGGCGTGTATGGTCATCAGGGGCTGGATGTCGACCTCCCACATTCCACACTACCGCTCCAGTCACGTTCTCTGAACACATGTTCAGAGATAAGGACAAGCGCCCTCGCCCCCGTGACTAGCATGGCCACGTGCCTCATCCCGCCTTCCTTATCCTCAGTCTCCTCGCCCTCGTCGGCGCTGGCACCTATGTGGCCACCGAGCTGCGCTGGCGCTCCCCGACGTACTGCATCGAGCGGCGCGGGCAAGTTTGGAACGGTGAGGCTGGAGCGCTCCCCACGGACTACCGCCCACAGTGCCCCGCGTCCTCCTCCTACCGCGCGGAAGTGCGCCGCGGCGACACACGTGTCGAGCAATACGTCACCTCTGGCTGGCACCCCGAAGCGCTCGCCGAACAGTTCAAAGCCCAGGGATTTCGTGAGCTCGATGCCGAGCTGATTACCCCCGGACTGTACGAGGTCATTCTCGAGAAGTCGAACGGCAAGGTCTACTATCTGGCCGCGCGCCAGGGCGACGTTACCGAGATCACCATCAACGGCCAACGCTGAAGGAGCTTCCATGAACCACCGTCTGACCGCCGCTCTGCTGCTCATCTCCCTAAGTGCCTGCGCTCCCGAGGCAGACTCCAGTCAGGCCAATCGCACTACGGCCCAGCCGGTGACCACCTCCGCCGGCGTCCGCATCGAGGGGGCTGAGCTTCGCGAAGGCCTGCCCGGTGCAGAGGACGGTGTCCTCTACCTCACCCTGACAAACACGGGACAGGCGCAGGTACGGCTGCTGGGCGGGCGGACCCCCCTGGCCCGGGAGATCGTGCCCATGCAGCACCACGGCACTGGCGGCACGCTGGAACCCATCCTCGCACCCGGTGAGGCCCTGGTGTTCAAGCCAGGCGGCAATCACCTGATGCTGGTGGGCCTGAGCCGTCTCCCGAAGGTCGGCGAACAGGTCAACGTCACCCTGAATTTTGCTCCAGGCGGCGAGATTACTCTCAACGTCCCCGTCAACCCCTATTGATCCAGCCGCTCCCCTATCGCCGGGGGAGCGGCCCAGACGACCCCATTCAAGCCTTTCTGGGCAAACGCCTCGCGCGACCCGCACCTCGTCCCTGTCTCCAGAGGCCACCGCGAGGTACCATCATTGCCTCACCAGTGAATCCCGCTAGGGACCCAGAACGGGGCTCACGCATCCGCCCCGCCGAGCGCCCACCCCATGGTCAAGAGCGCCTCCAGGACCCCGTGGGGCGGGTGCCTTCAGAGCAGGTAGCGACGCGCCGCCTGCGCCAGATTGAGCAGGGTGACCAGGGCCACGAACGCTTCGTTCTGATTGGTGCGGCCCGTGAGGCCGTGCGCCGCATGGTCCCGCCAGTACTTGATGAGTGCCAAAGAGCTTTGCAGCTCCATCTTCTGACCCTCCTTGAGCCTGCCCAGCACGGCCGTCTCCGCGCGGCCCCGGCCGCCAGCAGACATCATCTCCCGCAGGGCCTTGTCCTCATCCCCGAGTTGCCGGGCGTAGGCCGTGAACAGGATGGTTTCGGCACAGGCACCCGCCATGGCGCAGCAGGCCACGAAGTTGCCGTGCCGAAAACAGCTCAAGGCCTCCTGACTCCGGACCGCATAGAACTCGCCATACACGACGTCAAACTCAGCCAGCAGCTTTCCAAACTCCCCATACCGGCGGGGATTCATGGCCAACTCCTTGCTGGCCAGCCACTCCCGACCAAAGTCCGTCAAGCTGAAACCATACACGTCGGGCTGCGTCCGCTGCTCGAGGCGCGTATTGCCTGGAACAACAACCCCACTGCTGACCAAAGCCCAGGCCACCTCGATGAAGGGGGCAAGATTCTCGCCGTACTCATGGTTGACATACGTCATTCCACCTGGATTTTCTGGAGGCTCAGGTGTGTTCTCGGTCAGGTACGCGTAGGCGACGTCATACACGTACAGGTCGTAAGGCCGTCCCTCCTGGAACCCGAGCCCGCTCGGAAGACGTGACTTCTTCCCGGCCCGAAGGTAGTCCACGGTAAAGTCGAACGCCTCATCGTAAGAGGCTGGGGGAAGACGCCGAGTCACCCTCATCCCTCCAGTTTGACGTGGATTTCGTGGATCGGGCCGGGGCGCTGGGGGTCACGCGCGGCCAAGGCCGTACACAGTCCCTCCCGCTCGGGCTTGGATCCGTCGGCACCCCCTTCCACCTCGACGTGTGAGCAATCATTCAGGTATAGTAGAGGCATGACCTCCTCGGACCGGAGTGTGCCCCGCTCCCACCTCGAATACTTCGTGGACGGGATGGACTGCGCGAGCTGCGTGCAGAAAGTCGAGCGCATGATCGAGCGCCTGCCCGGCGCCGACGACGTGAAAACCAGCTTCAGCAAGCAGACCCTGGTCCTCTCGCTCGACGAGACGCAGACGCCCCGGACCACCCTGGAGGGCAACCTCACGGCTCTGGGGTACACGCCCTCTCTGCTGGGTGGGATACCAACGCCGGCCCCAGCACACGACCAGGGTGAGGCCGCAGACCACGGCCACACCCATGACGCCCCGAAGCCCGGTCAGCCCTGGTACGCCACCGCACAGGGCAAGCTCGTTGTCATGTCCGGCGCCCTGCTTGCCCTGGCATGGCTGCTGAGCTTCACCCTGCCCGAGTTCGCCACCTGGGGCTTCGTCGCCGCCACCCTGCTGGGTGTCTGGCCACTCGCCAAGAAGGCCGTCGCCAGCGCCCGCTTCGGAGACCCCTTCAGCATCAACACGTTGGTCAGCCTCGCGGCCATCGGTGCCGTCCTGATCGGTGAAGCGGCCGAGGGGGCCGTGGTCGTGTTCTTCTTCGCGGTCGGGGAACTCCTGGAAGGCATTGCCGCCGGACGGGCACGGGCAGGCATCCAGGCCCTCGCGGCCCTGGCCCCCAAGACGGCCCTGCTGGTCGAAGGCCCGGGAATCCGCGAGGTGCCCGCCGACGCCCTCCAGGTTGGGCAGAAGGTGCAGGTCAATCCTGGGGCTCGGGTGCCCGCGGACGGCACGATCCTAAGTGGGACGTCCAGTCTCGACGACAGCCCGGTCACCGGCGAGAGCGTGCCCGTCGTGAAAAGCCCTGGGAACACGGTCTACGCGGGAAGCATCAACACGGACGGCGTTCTCACCGTGCGGGTGGACAAAGCGGCCCATGACAACACCATCGCCCGCATCATCCACATGGTCGAAGAAGCGGAAGGCAGCAAGGCACCGACCGCGCGCTTCATCGACCGCTTCAGCCGCTTCTACACCCCTGGCGTGGTGGCCGTCTCGGCCCTGGTGACCCTCCTTCCCCCGCTGCTGTTCGGGGGGGAATGGCACGACTGGCTCTACAAGGGCATCAGCCTGCTGCTGATCGGGTGCCCCTGCGCGCTGGTGCTCAGCGTTCCCGCAGCCATCACCAGCGGCATCAGCGCGGGCGCGCGGCGCGGCCTGCTGATCAAGGGCGGCGCGGCGCTGGAGAGCATCGGTTCGGTCAAAACCGTCGCCTTCGACAAGACCGGGACGCTCACCGCTGGCAAGCCGCGTGTGACGGACGTGGTGAGCCGAACGCTCCACCAGAACGAAGTGCTGCGCCTCGCTGCTGCCGTGGAGTCGGGCAGCAGCCACCCGCTGGCCAAGGCCATCACGGACGCCGCGCGCCACTCCAGGCTGGAAGTCCCCATGGCCCGGGACGCGCAGGCCGTTCCCGGCAAGGCCGTCACTGCCACCGTCGAGGGCCGGACACTGATGGTCAGTTCCCCCCGGCACGCCGCTACGCTCACCACGCTGCCCCCTGAGCTGAGCACCGCCACCGAAGCCTTCGAGAAGCAGGGCCGCACCGCCGTGGTGCTACTCGACGACTCCGGCCCCCTCGGGGTCATCGCCATTCGCGACGAACCGCGCCCCGACGCCCGCGAGGCCATCGCGGGACTCCGGGCCCTGGGCGTGAACACGGTGATGCTCACCGGCGACAATGCCCGGACGGGGGCGGCCATCGCCGGGGACCTGGGGATGGACGTGCAGGCCGAACTCCTGCCTGAGGACAAGCTGCGCGTGATCGCCGCCCTGAAAGCGCAGGGCGGTGTGGCGATGGTTGGGGACGGCATCAACGACGCGCCCGCTCTCGCCCAGTCGGACGTCGGCATCGCGATGGGGGGCGGCACGGACGTGGCCCTGGAAACGGCGGACGCGGCCCTCCTGCAAGAACGGGTGACCGGCGTGACGGACCTGGTCGGCCTCTCGCGGGCCACCATGAACAACATCAAGGTGAACATCGCCTTCGCGCTGGGACTCAAGGCGATTTTCCTCGTCACCACCCTGCTGGGGTATACCAACCTCTGGATGGCGATTCTGGCCGACACGGGAGCCACCGCCCTGGTCACCGCCAACGCCCTGAGGCTGCTGCGCTGGAAGGGCAGCCGCCCCGCGGCCACCCGCGCCGCGCCGCCCGCACCCACCCCCAGCCGCGCCTGAGCCCCTCCCCAGGACCACCCATGCCCGAGATCACCCTCTACACCGTTCCCAACTGCGCGGACTGCGAAGCCATCAAGCGCCTGCTCACGCACCAGAGGGCCCCCTACACCGAGAAGAACGTGCGGGGCGACCCGGAAGCGCTCGCCGAGATGCAGGCCAAAGCGGACGTCCGCATTGCCCCCGTCACCGTGATTGGCGAGCAGGTTCTGTATGGCCCTTTCGACGAGCAGCGCCCCCGGATTCTGGCTGCCCTGGAGCGTGTGTTCCCTTGAGTCCCTGCTCCTTCCCGATCCCCCTGCTGATTCGCATACAGTCTGCCGTCCATCATCCCCGCCGAGGTCTCCAGTGAGGTCGCGTCTGTGGCTCCTCACGGCCATCACGGCCCTGCTGGTGCTCGAAGGCCTGCTCAAGGCCTGGGCCACCCAGCACCTGACTCCCGGCGTGGACCGCCCCCTGCTCCCCGGCCTGCTGCACCTGGGCTTCACCCTCAATCCCGGCATGGCCTGGGGTCTGCTGGGCGGCTTCACGGCTCCCCTGGCCCTCCTGCGCCTGACTGCGGGCGTGGTCATCCTGGCCGCCCTGCTGTCAGGGCGCGTTCCTGCCGCACGGACCTGGCCGCTCGGATTGCTTGCGGCGGGGGCACTCGGGAACGCCGTGGACGGCCTCGCGCGCGGCGCGGTCGTCGACTATCTGACCTCCCCCTTGCTGGACCTCGCTGCGCGGGCGCTCACCGGTCGTCCCTTTCCCATCTTCAACCTGTCGGACATCCTCGTCTGCACCGGCGTCGCCTGGCTGCTCTTCCAGTCCTGGCAGGAGCAGCGCCGATTGCCGGGCACGGACCCTTCCCCCCGACCGTTCCTCAAGGAGAACCCATGAACCGATTGATCGTGCTGACCCTGCCCTTCCTGCTCGCCGCCTGCACCCACAAGGGTGGAGAGATCGAGGGCGTGAAGTCCTTCAAGAACACCGGCGGGGCCCACCAGGAAGGCCGCATCGCCTACGAGCAGACACCTCCTGCGGGTGGCCCCCACAATCCCTCCTGGCAAAACTGCGGCGTCTACGACCGCCCGCTCTACGACGAGTACGCGGTCCACAGCCTGGAACACGGGGCGGTCTGGGTGACGTACCGGCAGGATCTCCCGACCAGTCAGGTGCTGCAACTCAAGGAACTGGTGCAGGGACGGCCCTACACCCTGCTGTCCCCGCATGAGACACAGGAGGCTCCGGTCGTGGTCAGTGCCTGGAACAAGCAGCTCGCCGTGGAGAACGCCGGGGACTCCCGTATCCAGGACTTCATTCAGATGTATGCCCAGGGCGGTGAAGCGCCGGAAATCGGGGCCTCGTGCAGCGGCGCGTACAACGGCACCGTTTGATGGCCCCCTGGGCGGCGGGCCTGCTCAGTCTGGCGCTGCTGAGCGGCGGACTGGCCGTCGCCTGGCCCCGCCCACCCGCTGAGGGCAGCCCAGACGTCACCTTTGCCCGGGACATGAGCGCGCACCACGCCCAGGCCGTCGACCTGAGCGTCACGATGTTCAAGCGCGCGGCGGACCCAGCCGTGAAGCTGCTCGCCCAGGACATCCTGCTGACGCAACAGGCGCAGATCGGGCAGATGGGCGGGTGGCTGATGGCCTGGGGACGCCCCCTGGCCGGCCGAGAGGCTCCCATGGCGGGGATGGACCCGGCGCATATGGGGCTGGCCTCGGCGAAGGACATGCGGGACATGGAGACCCTCCCGGTTCGCACCGCGCAGACCCGCTACCTGGTGCTGATGCGGCGGCACCATCAGGGCGGGGTCACCATGGCGAACTCGGCCCTGGCACAGGTGGAGCGGCCGGAGGTCCGGGCCTTCGCCGAGCGGGTCGTGGCCGCCCAGACTTCGGAAATCCAGGCCATCGACGCCCTGCTCACGAAGCTGATGGGCCAGTCCCAACCCGAGGTGGACGGCATGCACCATGAGTGAACACGGCCACAGCCACGGCGCGAACGCGAACGCGCGGCAACTCGGCATCGCCCTGACGTTGACCGGGACCTTCCTCGTCGTCGAAGTCATCTACGGCTTTCTTTCCGGCAGCCTGGCCCTGCTGTCCGACGCCGGGCACATGCTGACCGACGTGATGGCGCTGGCCCTGTCTCTGTTCGCCATCCGGATCGGGCAGCGGGCGGCCGACCGCAAACGCACCTTCGGGTACCGCCGGACGGAGATCCTGGCCGCCGCTGTGAATGCGGGCGTGCTCTTCGCCATCGGTCTGTACATCCTGTTCGAGGCTTACGGGCGGCTGAGAGAGCCGGTCGACGTGGAGACCACGCCCATGCTGATCGTGGCGGTGTTGGGCCTGCTGGTCAACGTCGTGAGCGCCCGCATCCTGGTGGGCGGCAGCCAGAACAGCCTGAACATGAAATCCGCCTACCTGGAAGTCATGGGAGACCTGCTGGGATCGGTGGCGGTCATCGCCGGAGCGCTGATTATCCGCTTCACGGGCCTGACCTGGGTGGACCCGGTGCTGGGCGCCCTGATCGGGCTCTGGGTGTTGCCGCGCACCTGGACGCTGCTGAAGGCCAGCGTGAACGTCCTGATGGAGGGCGTACCCGAAGGCGTGGACCTGGACACCCTGCGCGCCGAACTCACGGCCCTGCCAGGCGTCGAGGACGTTCATGACCTGCACGTGTGGAGCATCACCAGCGGCGAGAACAGCCTGACGGCACACCTGACAGTGAAGCAGGCCCCGCCCGGGCTGCTCGCCAGCGTTCAGGCGGTCGCGGCCAGGCACGGCATCGGCCACGCCACCGTTCAACTCGAAGTGCCCGGCGCCCATGCGGGCGAGAAAGGACATCTGCACCCATGAGTGACCCTTCTTCCTCTGCTGCACCCCTCCAGGCCCCTGCCGGGCGTCCCGCCTGGCAGTCCATGCTGTGGGCCCTGCTGGCGGTCACCCTGCTGCTGGGAGGTGTCTGGGCCTACGCCCGCATGAAAAGTCCCTTCCCGTTCTACGGCACAGTGTTCAACGTGGAGGAGGCCGCACCGGCCCTGGTGGGCACCGGGGAGGATGGGCGACCCTTCGCCCTGAGTGACCTGCGTGGACAGGCGGTCGCGGTGTTTTTCGGCTTCCTGCACTGCCCCAATATCTGTCCGACCACCCTGGCTTCACTGGAGCGGGTCCGTCAGGCCCTTCCGGAAAAGGACCAGGCCAACTTCCGCACGGTGCTCGTGACCCTCGACCCCGCTCGGGACACGGTCGGCAAGCTGCGGGAGTATGTGACCTACTTCAGCCCGTCCGCCAAAGGCGTGTTCATTCCGGAACCGGGGCTGGCCGCCGCGGCCGCCGCCTGGGGCGTGGGGTACCAGAAGGCCGACATCGAGAACGAGCTGACCTACCAGATCAACCACACCACTGGGGTCTACCTGATCGACCGGGAGGGGCGGCGGCGGGTGGTCTGGGATTACACCCAGCTCACGCGGGTAGACCGGGTAGCGGCGGATATCCGAGAAGTGATGCAGTAACGGTGCGGGTGCCCACCCTGCGCTATGGTCAGGATGTGAGAACCGCTTCTCAAGATGACGTGTGCGAGATTCCCTGCGTTCACCCTGAGGCGGTCGTCCGGGTGCGCGCCGCCTTACCTGACGCGGGAGGGGTCGAGGACGCCACTGCGCTGCTGAAGGTCATCGCCGATCCGACTCGTTTTCGCATTCTCAGCGCCCTGAACGTAGAGGAACTGTGCGTGTGTGACCTGGCAGCGGTGGTCGGCATCAGCGAGAGTGCGGCCAGCCATCAGTTGCGCTTGCTGCGCGCTCACCGGCTGGTCACCTTCCGCAAGGAGGGACGCATCGCCTACTACCGTCTGCTCGACCAGCACATCAACGGCTTAATCGGCAGCGCCGTGGACCACGTGCGCGAGCCAAACCTGCGTTGATCGTACTGACCGCGCTGCCGGGGCCGCTGGTCGGGGGAATTGTTCGGCACCCGAGCGCTCCAGAACCCTCTGAAAAGGGCTGGTCCCGAGTGGCCGATATACAGCCGCACTTCCTCACCGGGCGAGGCCCCGCCCACTTACTGGGTGAGCCACTCAAGGTGCTCCCCTGACCCCTTCGATCGGCGCCAGCTGCCAGCCACGGAGGGAACCTTGTCCAGTCCCACCCCCGTCACCTGTGATGATCAATGTGAGCCGGAACGGGCGAGGTCCGTTGTGTTCCGAGGGAGCTTCTGGATCGCCCGCTCCGCCTGGCCGGGGACGGCCTGTTGTTCCCGCGTTCAAGGCAGGCGCATCCCTGGAGGCCGGCAGCATCACGTTGGACTTGGCTGAGCTGAACAGCAGCGGCCTTCTGACTGCCCACGCTGAGGCTTGGGCAGCCCGAGAGCAGAGGCCTCTCCCGTGCTGGTACAGACCCGGCACGTTCAGTAGAGAAACCGAGGCAACAACTCAATCGGCGGTTGACCTCACGGCCTGACCAGCCTCGCTATGACCCTGGTCCCGGCGCTGATACTCCTGCGTCCACGCGTCGATCAGGTAGAACAGTTGAATTTCCAGCTGGGAAAAGGGACCGCGCACCACTTCCAGTTGCGCACCGGTGCGGTCCACGTCCTTTAAGTCGTTCTGGTCGTACCAGACAGTGTCGATCAGGGCATGACCTCTTTTCAGTGCGTCCAGTTCCCGTCCGTCGCCCTCACGGTACGGTGACCGGTAGGCGTACTGGCTGTATACGGGCAGGCCGTACGCCTGGATCAGCGCCGCTTTGACGGTCTCGTACGCACTCAGGAGGTGGGCTTCTGCCGGTCGGACGCGGGCATCCACGCCCACGAGGCGCCCAAGGACGTTGTATTTCAGGGTGACACGGGCCGGTTCACCGTGCAGCGACCCTTGGTAGAGGCCGTCACCGTACGCCCCTTCCCGAATGAATTGGAACCCGCGTTGCAGCATGCTGCGGTGCGCGTCGGCGCGGTGGCTCTGCCAGGGTAGATCCTGGAATTGAAAGGGAGCGGCCTGAGCCCCCCAGGGGTCGACCAGGAGCCAGGCGGCCAGGAGCAGAGCCGGGGAAATGAGCCGCATGACCGTACTTTACTCGTGGGGTGGGGGTTGATCTGGATCGCAATAGTCGATGGTGGAGGCGCTGAACTTACCCGTGACCACTTCCCGCTTAAAGGGGTAGCCGATGCGGACGCCTTCTGCCGCGCATTCGATGGTGAACTGCTGACCTTGACGCACGGGCGTGTCACCAATCACCAGCGGCCGCTTCGCTTCATAGATGGCGCAGTAAGGGGTGCAGAAGTAGTGGCCGAACGGCGTTCCGTTCGAATTCCGGGCGGCGGCGGCACCGCCGGTGTCCAGGGCGTAACGAATGTCGTCCCACAGGGCGACGCTCGCGGCGGGATCAGGATCAAGGGCCCACATCTCCTCGATGACGCGCCGGGCGTCCGGGTTGCGACGCAGACGTTGGACCTGCACGGGGTCCGTCATGGCCCACGGGTCAAAGCCGGGTTCGCCCGGCAGGGGGGTGCGGCGCCGGGTCCCGCTCCTTTTCCGGGCGTGGCGGCCACCTTCGGTGAGCAGCGCGGGGAAACTCAGGAGCTGACCGACGCGGTACAGCTCTTCCAGGGCCCGCTTGGCATGGTCCTCCACTTGTTCATGCAGGGCCAGGGAAGCGTCGGGCGCGTACATACTGGCGGCGTAGCTGGCCGTGGCGAGTGCCTGCGCAAAGTGACCCCGCAACTGGTTGAGTTTTGCGGTGTCGGCCGGGGGCGTGCCCTGCTCCAGGTTGTGCATCGCCGCTTCCGCGTGCAGCCGCATGGCCTTGAGTGCGGCGATCATGGCGTCCAGATGAGGCCTGGGGCAGGGTTCCACAGGCGCCCAGGCAGGCAATGGGGCGGGCAGGATGTCGGCGGGCAGGTCGAATTGGGGGTCGTGTTCCGCCTGACTGGCGTACGCCAGCCAGCGCTGCACTTCCGTGTAGTACCCCTCCACCTGACCGAACGTCACGGGGGGAACGAATCCGGCGGTGCCGGGGTCCGCCTGTTCGTCCGCTTCGAGCATCTTGTCGCCGAGGGTCTGGAGGGTAAAGGCGTTCCAGGCACAGGCAAGGGCGAGGCCCATGTGGCGCGGCAGAGCGAAGGGGCTGGTGCCACTGAGGGTCAGGTCGAAGCGTCGCCGTTCGCCCGCGTCGAGCAGAGAGTGGACCTGCGCGCCAGCCCGGCGGTAGGCGTACAGCGTCTCAGCGTGGCGTTCGCCGCGTGTAAACGCGCGTACGCGGGTCCAAACTCCTGGAGTGTCCATCACCGTCACGTTACGGCAGTGGTCGCGTGGGCGTTCCAGCAGATGGGGAACAGGGTTGTCGTCTTACTTTTCCTGTGCAAATATGAACATATGCTCATAGATAGGAGAAACTTATGGTGATGACAGAACATGGACCAAATGCGGCCCTGCTGACGTACTTCGTCGCTTATCTCGTCATCGTCTTCGGGTGGCGTTCCATGACCGTCTGGCGCGCGACGGGCATCAACCCGTATGTCCTGCCCCGCGACGACTCCGCCCCAGGCTACATAGGCCGCGCCATGCGGAGCGTGCTGCTGGCGCTGCTGCTCGTGACCCTGGGCCTGACGCTCCAGCCCTCCCTCGCGGCCGCGCTTGGACCGGTACAGTTCCTGCAGCAGGCCTGGACCGGCGCACTGGGCTGGGTGCTCCTGCTGGGCTCCCTGGTCTGGATCACGGCCGCACAGATCAGCATGGGGCCGTCCTGGCGCGTCGGCATTGACCCAGGCACCCCCGCCGCACTGGTGCAGCGGGGGCTTTTCCGCGTGTCCCGTAACCCTATTTTCCTGGGCATGCGTCTTACCCTGCTGGGCCTCTTGCTGGTTGAACCCAATGCCGTGACCGTCGCCGCACTGGTGGCCGGTGAACTGTTGATGCAGGTGCAAGTCCGGTTGGAAGAAGCACACCTCGAAACCGTGCACGGCGAGACCTACCGTCTGTACCGCCAGCAGGTGCGCCGCTGGCTGTGAGCACGCCTGCCATGGAGACGGGCTTCACTGCCACCTCGCCGGAACGTTCTCTCCCCTGGCTGTGCCCTCACCCAGGGTCCTCATGCAGCCCTTTTGCCGCTGCATCCCTGCCCGGAGTGCCCTGATCAGCCTAAAGGACGCCCTGCAGGGCATACCCTCCAGTTGGAGCGCAACACCCCTTTGCGTGAGCGCGCAGCGGCAACGGCTCCTGACCAACCACGACCTCAAGCCGTGCCCAACTCCGTACGCCCGGCCCGCCGGCGGAGCCCCGTGGTCTGACCGCGTTTCTTATCTGCATGGTTGTTCATTCATCAAACATAAAGATGGCCTTGATACGGTGCGGCCTGTCATGCGTTTTCTTGCGACCATGCTTCTGACGCTGGCCGGGGGGGTATCGGCCGCGACCATTCCGGTACTGCGCGGCGACACCCTCACCCGGTTGGCTGTCCGTCACGGCACCACTGTCTCCGCACTGGTCCAGGCGAATCCCGGTGTCCGCCCGAACGCCCTGCGGATTGGCCAGCGGCTGACCCTCCCCGCTTCAAGCCCTGGTCAAGGAAAAACGGCGACGCTCCGGACAGCCTCGTTGCGCGTGACACCCATCCTCCCGGTTCAGGGCCGCGTCACCACGTCGTTCGGCACCGCTCACCCGGGCCTGGACCTCGCTGCTCCAGCCGGAACGCCTATCCGGGCGACGCTGTCAGGAACAGTCACGGAGTCCCGATTCGACGCGCGGTCTGGCTGGGGGTGGACCATCGTCATCAATCACGGGGGCGGCTTGAAGAGCCGGTACAGCCACAACAGCCTCAATCTTGCCCGTGTGGGCCACTGGGTCAACGCCGGACAGGTCATCGCTCGTGTGGGCAGCACCGGCAAAAGCACTGGCGCTCACGTGGATTTCCGCGTGTACCGTTCCGGAGTCGCCGTCAGCCCCTTCGCTTTTCAGTAACGTCTCCACCGACACACGCGGCCCTGTTCCCAAGCACCGGCGACAGCAGCGCCGGTAGGCCGCTTCCTGCGTCCGCTGGACAGACGCCTGCAGCGCAGAGCCTGAGGGCACGCCGTCCAAGCCAGTAAGATACCTGCACATGGTTTCAGGAATGCAGATGACTCACACCTGGCGTCAGTTCATGCCGTACGTGGCATGGCTGCAAGCCCTGATCGCCACCACCGGCAGTCTGTATTTCAGTGAGGTCATGCATCTGCCGCCCTGCACGCTGTGCTGGTATCAGCGGATCATGATGTACCCGCTGGTCTTCGTGCTCGCCGTGAGCCTACTGACACAAGACCGCCGCGTGCGCGCCTACGCCCTGCCCCTCAGCGTGACGGGCCTGCTGATTGCCATCTACCACAACCTGCTGTACTACGGCGTCATTCCCGAGGGCCTGACCCAGTGTGCCGCCGGCGTGTCCTGCACCGCGCGGCAGATCGAGTGGTTGGGGTTCGTCACCATCCCGCTGCTGAGCCTGACCGCCTTCAGCATCATCACCCTCAGCCTCCTGTTCACGAAAGTCCGAGGTGCCCAGTGACCAGCCCACGCAACACCGTCCTCCTGCTTCTCGCCCTCGGCAGCCTCGCCGTCCTCGCCACACTGCTGGTGCTGGGTGCCGCGAACCGCGAGGCACCTCAGAGCCGCCTCACTCCCGTCCAGGCCAGCGAACGTCTGGTTCGGACCGATAGCCCCACCCTTGGCCCTGCCGATGCCCCGGTCACGGTCGTGGAGTTCTTCGACCCCGAGTGTGAGTCCTGCCGGGCCATCGAACCCGACCTGATGCGGCTGCTCAGCAAATACCAGGGTCAGGTCCGGCTGGTGGCCCGCTACTTCCCACTGCACGCGAATTCTCTGCTCGCGGCCGGCACCATCGAAGCGGCGGCACAACAGGGTGAGGAGAAGCGCTGGCGCATGCGCGAGTACCTGTTCGACAAGCAACCCGAGTGGGGCGAGCAGCAGACCTCCCAAAAGGACAAGTTTCTTGGGTACGCCCAGGACATGGGCCTCGATCTGGGTCCAGTCGAAGCCACACTCGGGTCCACCGCTGTGCGCGACCTGGTCGAACGCGACCGTCAGGACGGCGAGGCGCTCGGGGTCACGGGCACGCCGACCTTCTTCGTGAATGGTCAACCGCTCACGCAGTTGAGTGTCACCGCGCTTGAAGAGGCCATTCAGGAGGCGTTGAACCCCTGAGCCAAGCGGCCTGGCTGCTCAGGGGAGGGGCACTCAACCCAGGAGGGTCTGGGCCAGGAGATACACATTGAGGCCGATGATCAGTGCGGCGATCAGCCATCCCGTGACGGTGACGAGACGGGTGTTGACCAAAGTCCCCATGATGTCGCGCCGGGCCGTGAAGATCAGCAGCGGCACCAGGGCAAAGGGAATGCCGAATGAGAGCACGACCTGTGAGAGCACCAGCGTGTCGGTGGGGTTGAGACCAGCCAGGATCACCGCGAAGGCAGGGAGCATGGTGATCAGCCGCCTCAGGAGCAACGGAATTCGGAAGCCCACGAAGCCCTGCATCACGACCTGCCCGGCCATCGTGCCCACCGCCGAGCTGGACAGCCCTGAGGAGAGAAGCGCGAGCGCGAACGCGGCAGCTGCTGCCCCGCCCAGCAGGGGCGTCAGGGTCTGGTACGCCACCGTCAGGTCGGCCACTTCCGCTTTGCCCGAGAAGTGGAAGGCGGCGGCGGCCGAGGCCAGCATGCTCATGTTGATCAGCGCCGCGATGGTCATGGCCAGGACGACATCGAACTGGTTGTAACGCAGCAGGCGCCGTTTTTGCTCCTCTGTTCCGGTCGGAATGCGGTTCTGGGTCAGGGCGCTGTGCAGGTAGATCACGTGCGGCATCACCGTCGCGCCGATAATTCCCACCGCCAGGTACAGACTGTCTGGACCGGAGAAGCGCGGCACGAATCCGCCTAGGGCTTCCAACCCGGGACGGCTGAAAATCACCTGCACGACGTAGGCGAGCGCGATCACGGCGACGAAGGCGGTGATGGCGATCTCGATGGGCCGGAAGCCGCGGTGTTGCAGGGCCAGAATCGTGAAGGTAATGACGCCCGTGATCACCGCGCCCCACAGCAGGGGCAGGCTGAACAGCAGGGAAAAGGCCAGCGCGGCACCCAGGAACTCTGCGAGGTCCGTCGCCATTGCCACGAGTTCCGCTTGCACCCAGTAAAACCACACCAGTGGACGGGGCCAGCGGTCGCGGACATGCTCGGGCAGGTTTTTCCCGGTGACGATGCCGAGTTTGGACGAGAGGGTCTGAATCAGCATCGCCATCAGGCTGGCCGAGAGCACCACCCACAGCAGCAGGTACCCGAACTGCGCGCCGCCCTGGATGTTGGTGGCGAAGTTTCCAGGATCCATGTACGCGACCGACGCGACGAAGGCCGGCCCCAGGAAGGGCATCACCCGCGCCACTCCCCGCCGGTTCGAGCGCCGGTCCAGAATGGCGACCGCCCGGGCATTCATCCGCTCGTCGAAGCTCGGGGCGGCGCGGCTCATGCCGTTACCCCCTCGGCGACCCGCACCCGTCCGGCGACGGGGAGGGCGAGGGTGAGGAGCGCGCCTCCAATGTCCAGGTGCAGGGTGCCCAGGGCCGGATCAAGCTGCAGCACCTGCACCTCCACGCCGGGTGTCAGGCCCACGTCCATCAGGGCACGGAGAATGGTGGAGTCTTCCGGTACCCGGGTGACCCACACCCGCTCCCCCGGCTGCACGCCACTGAGGGGTCGCTCGTCGAGAACAGGCAGCTCTCCGTCGGGGCCAGGGATGGGATCGCCGTGCGGGTCGAAGTCGGGATGTCCCAGCCAGGCCGCGATGCGGGCCTCAAAGTTCTCACTGATGACGTGCTCCAAGCGCTCAGCCTCGTCGTGGACTTCGTCGAGGGGATAGCCCAGCGCCCGGTGCAGGTAGAGCTCCAGGAGTCGGTGATGACGTACCACCTCCAGCGCGACCTTCTCGCCGGCGGGAGTGAGGCTGGCCCCCCGGTAGGCGGCGTGATCGACCAGCCCCAGTTGGGTAAGTTTGCGGAGCATGCCGGTGATGCTGGCCGGCGTGACGTGCAGGGCGTCAGCGAGTGCCTGCGTGCCGACGCTGCCCTCCTTGCCCAGGAGGTATAGCTGCTTGAGGTAGTCCTCCATCGCGTGGGAGAGAGTTCGTTCTGTCATGGCCTATTATTTAGGCATGCCTAAATCCAGGTCAAGGGCTTACATAAAATCGCCCCTAGGGGTGGACCGCAGAGGACAGCCAGGCCAGAGGAAACCCTGATTGAGTGCTGCTGGACTCTGATCAGGGCGGTGTCCAGTCCTACGGCCCCCTGCGGTGTTGGCGTGCTCGTCTCCTGCGTCCAGTGAACGAACGACCGGCTACGAGCAGGTCGGTATGGCCGGAATCACTGCGGCCAGTGCGCTTGGTTCAATCCCTTTTCTTCCAGGTTCACGCAGGATCCTGTGGGTGGTCCCGGACGCCATTTTCCTCGCCGCTTCGCCACTTGCTGAGGCGTGCGCCGGGAGGTCTGCTGCGGGAGTCAAATCAGGCCAGAGGCCCGTCAGTCGGTCCCGAAACCCTGCGAGCCTGAACAACCGCTCAACCAACTCCCGTTTTGCCTGAGGAGTCGGTAGCCCACCATAGGCCATGGTGCGACGGACGTTTGGGGTCATCTCAGACTAGAACTCCGTTGACAAAGTCAGCCGGTCCAGCGGGTTGGACTCCCGCAGGTTCAGGCGGCCCACCAGGTGGGTCGTGTCCCCGACTACGATCAATGCGGCGGGGCCGCTACGTTCCCGCCGCATTGACCGCGACCGGCCATCCCTTCCACGGCGATGACGCTGGTGTGGGCAGTAGCCACCGCCCGGGGGATCACCTCCGCCTGGTTGTGGCAAGTTGTTGGCGCGCAGGAACCAGAGGGGCCCTGGAAGGCAGGTGGCCTGAAGTTCAGGCCACCTGCCACACGATCTCTTGCCACGTTCTGAAGGCGACCTGCTGATGGTGACGGCG